>JADLDX010000465.1 GCA_020846515.1 Pirellulaceae bacterium | reverse complement strand
TTCGAATTCGTGACGAGATGCTCAAACGCTGGCGACCGCAACGTCGCAAAGGTAAGGCAGCCATTATCGCCGGCCTGATGAAGAAGATGCCGCAGCGTAAGTTTATTCTGGTCGGGGATAGCGGCGAACGCGACGCTGAAATCTATCGCTTTCTTGGTAAACGGTTTCCAATGCAAGTGGCGGCGATCCTCATCCGTCAACTCTCCGCAAAACCGCTGGCATCGCGGCGTATCGATCGCTTGCGCGATGTGTCATCGAGCATCGATGTGCGGTTGTTCGCACAACCGGCCGAACTGGCCGATTTACTGGGCAGTATCGAAAGATTGACTGCTCCGTCGTAATGCCACTGGCGGTGTCTTACGGATAGTGGCCGACTGGTTGCGTCTTACTGGGAGACCTGATGCAGCGTTTGATCGCTAGGGGTCGGCACGATCGGACCAGGTAACCACTGCACTAAACGACGCGCCGTCGGTGAGTTCAGCACGTCAGGCGTACTTTGCGGCAAAGTGGCGCGCGCCAAAGCAATGAGCAAGTTTTTCACGGGGATGTCGTAGTTGTCTACCACAATGCAGTACACCGCCAAGGGGCCCATCGGGTCTTGGACCACTGCCTTATCGGGCAAGAGTGGTGTTATGCGCAGACCTTGAGCATCCAGTTCAAATCCGGCCGCCAACTGCGTAAACGGATGAATAATGTTCTTCGTCAGTGGCGCATTCGGATTGACACCTAAGGTCTGTGAGCGACTGATGCCAATATCGATCGCCGCCGTGATCAAGTCAGCATGGATGCGGCCATCGCGAATCGATAACCGTCCATTGGCGTGCTTCAACCCCCGATCGTTCATCGCAAATCCCGTTACTTCAACATCGGCGGTACCAGAGAGCACCGGACGTTCAAACCAAGTGGCCGCGTCGACTTCGTGCATACGACCTGCGCCGCGCAAGTTCCATGTCGACTGGTTGTGAGCCAATTCGAATTGGCCTGTGAATGAAGCGCTGTCTCCGGGCACAGAGAAGTCAGATGCCAAGGCGTTCACCCAATGACCGGGCAAATATTGACCGCCAGTGCTCAGCGTCCATCGCGATGTTGGTTGGGCGTCGGCGTGATGGCGCGCAAAGCCAAGCCGGGCGCGCTGGCCGGACACGCCGGCCAGATCAAAGGTCATGGCCGCTTCAGTGGTTAAGGCCTGTCTCTTCAACTCGCAATGCAATTGGTCAAACACAACACGTTGGTCCGTCGTCCCTTCGATCGTCAAGCCATCCAACCAAACCACCATGGCATGCGGCATGGCTGTTGGGCGACATAGCACTTGCTCGTGGATCAGACGATAGAGCGAGCTTAAATGTTCGGCTTGAATCACTGGCTTGGGACCATGCAACGCACAGCCACTTGGTGTTTCGGAAATCCAAAGCACCGGCAGGCTAGCCATCAACTCACCCGTTTCCGGGTGGTGCAGCTTCACGCCATGCAGGGTGCGCCGATTGGGAGCCAGTAACTCGACACGGTCTACCTCGATCGACAAACCAGTCATTTGGGAGAGCGATTGTTGATATCGCAGACGACGGGCATGTTGGTAACTCGGGAAGTACTCAGCGGCGCACAACATACCGATGAATAAAACCGGCAAAGCTCCACAGAGTAAAAATGCCAAGCGGCACCAGGCTCTCTGCGTGGCTTCATGCAAGGGTCGTCGTTTGCCAGGTCGCCACCAACCACGTCTCATAACCGTTTCATCATGAACTACGAGTACCCATCCATCGCGACTTCGCCAGTCCCGACAGGGTACGAAAACCGATGGCGCGGTGTCTAGGCCGTTCGTTTAGCTGCCTGGCCCACCGGTCGGCAGAAGATTGAGCCGAACATCGGCTGGCTACGCGTTTGGACAGTGCTCCAAGATTCATGGAGAGTCGGCAGCGCGGCTAAATCAAACCAGCGGCTATGTGCGTAATGGCTATATGGCTAAACGCCAAAACGCAAAACCGTTGGCTCTGCGGTTCTGCGTTTTGGCTCCGGCAAACTGCCGATGGAGTTGTTGAAAAAGTTTATTAGGCGGCTCGGCGAATACTGGATGCCCCAGGCACACTATTCATCTTCGAGCTTGGGTTGCTAGCATTGGCTGTTTGTTGGGAGCGTTTCCAAGCGATCAAGCGTTCGGCCACTTCGGTCTCAAGTCGATTGCTAGCCAAACCCATGCCCCAAGCGATGGCCGGTGCCCAGCCACTGGGGTTGAGCAGGCTGGCCAGCATTCGCTTGGTGGTTCCGACCATGCCGGCCATGACTCCACTACTCTGCCGTTGATGGGCGGCCAAAACGCTAGCTAAATCTCCGGAGACACCGGCATGGCGTGGCAGTTGGATGTGACTCTGTTGGCCTAGCACGCAGCTGCTAGCATCCACATCGCAATGCAGTCCTAAATCGGAAAGCGTCAAAGCTAGATCGGTATCGGCGACACTACTATGGACGGACTCTAGCAGACCCCCCAGACCGAGCAGTAGGCGACGCGAGTAGAAGCCTGCGGCCAGCAAGGGGCCGGCGCATTGATCGGGGGTCTGATTGCGTTTCACCGTTTGGGGAGTGTGCGAAGCCAATTGCCCTTCATCTAAACCAGCACATATTGTTCGGCGGCCGTCGGTGGTTTCGATCAATGGCGAAACTGCGACGGACACTTGCCGCGCAATGGATTGCACGGGGCCGTCGCACCAGCCTTCCGTTACTTGAATGCCTTCGCACAAAAAGTGGACTACGGGTGAGCAGGCTGCGTAGAGCGCTTCATTGAGCTTGGTTGTGACTGAACAGCTAGCATTGGTCTCGACGAATAAAACTTCGTCGGCCAGGTTGTAGGGATCGGCATAAGAGCCGTCATGCGCTACGATGACTTCACAATCCCGAGGTCGATTCTCGAGGACTGAGAGGAGGGTATCTTCCAATCGCTGATCGTTCTGATGCGCGATGATGATCGAGATACGTGGCACAGCACCTCTCCTCGGTTGGAACACCTGAGGCAAGTAAGGGGCGGATGGCCTTTGAATCCCACCTGCAGGACGACTCGCCAGAGTGCGAGTTTGCGGGGTATGCAATGACCTTCCCTGGTCGTCCATAG
>JADLDX010000464.1 GCA_020846515.1 Pirellulaceae bacterium | reverse complement strand
TACCCTCAGATGGCAGCTGTCATCGTTTCGGAGTTTCCGGCCATCTTATGGGCTGAGACACTAAACAACCCAGTTCCGCAAGTGGCGGATACGGTGCCGCAGAAAATCGGGCCTTACGAGATCCGCAATGAAATCGGCCGCGGTGGCATGGGCTGCGTCTATGCCGGTTGGCATGCGGAACTCGAACGCGATGTCGCCATCAAGGTCTTAGCCTTCAAAGGACCCGATTGGCGACGGGCCACGGAGCGATTTCGCTTGGAAGCTCGGGCTGGTGCCATGTTGAGCCATCCCAATATCGTCCCGGTCTATGATCATGGGACTCACGAAAACCTCGTCTATCTGGTAATGCATCGCGTCAAGGGAGTCTGTCTGGGTCGGATGGTCGAAGGCTTGGAGGCTGAGAATTCGCGCTTGCGCGGCGCGCCTATGACCCTCGACTGGTGCTTCATCGCCAATATCGGCGCTCAAGTGGCCTCAGCCTTGACCTATGCGCACGAGCAAGGCGTCGTCCATCGCGACATCAAACCGGCCAACTTGCTCATTGACGATGTGGGTAAAGTCTGGATCACGGACTTTGGCCTGGTCAAGCTGATGGAAGGTAATCTGGACATCAGTCAAACAGGCGACATCATCGGTACGCCGCGATATATGGCGCCGGAACAGTGTCGCGGAGTGTGCGATGCGCGCAGCGATATTTATGGCTTGGGACTTACGCTATACGAACTGGCTTGCGGGAAAAAGGTATGGGAGTCGGTTTCTCAAACCAAATTGATCAAGGAGCGATCGAGTCTCGAATTGCCGGATTTATATGAGATCAATCCAGCCATACCGGGGCCGTTGGCCGACATCATCATGAAGGCTTGTGAGCTACGGCCAGAGGATCGCTACCAGACGGCGCGCGAATTCAACTATGTACTCACCCGCTTTGCGCATGGACATAACGTAGGAGATCGACGCAAAAGATCACGCAACGCGCGTTCGAAACTGCGGAGACGATCCATACTCATCTCATCGACCCTTGGAGGCGTGGTCGGGGTGAGCTTATTGTGTTACGCAGTCTATTATTTCACGCTAAAAAAAGATCCTTTCCGAGATCCTGTCGCCGCCTTTAGCGTCCTCAAAGACGACAAGCTACGCAGTGAGTTCATCAAAGAACTGCCCAGTATTATCAAAGAAGTTGTGACCAACGATTCTCCGGAGTTCCGTGAATCGTTCGGAGAGGTGGCACATCAGGCCATTAATAAGACGATCGAAGACTATCAGATTCCCGAAGAAGATCGGGAAAAACTGAAGAAGAACATGAATGATTGGGTCGAGAGCTTTAAAAAAGGCGATCTTACCGGCCCCAATGCGCATACCCTTGTCAGCAACATGGCGGACACGAACACCGCACAAGTGTTGAAGCTCCAGCGTCTGTCGGTGGTGGTCGAAAGATCGAACCTGATTCCGGCTGAACGTCAAATGGCGAGAGAGCTGCTGAACAGTGTTACGCATGCCATCTTGATGCGCAAGCTTAGTCAGGCAGCCACAGGTGGTTTGTTGGATTTGATGGAAGAGCTCAACGAAGTCAAAAACCCCATACAGGCACAGTCCGGACCGCCGGTCGTGATGAGCGATGATAGTCTGCGCATCTTCTTCACGAGGATGCGACGTGTCGCTGAGGAGGCCAAACTGCCTTTGCAACCACCGGACATTGTCTTGCCAGGCAATCTGGTTAAATCCATCGACCAGGCGTTAAAGGACCCCAAAACGCTAGAGGCTGTTCGGCGGCTTCAGCAGCAACACGGTTGGCCGCTTATGCCGCCCGCCCAATTCCAAGACCAATCCAACTTTGGACAAGGGCGATGATAAAAGGTGACACTGTGACGACGACTTATGTGAATATCCAAGCCCCAACTCAGTCGGCGAATATTGTGGAACTAACAAAAAGTGAAGACGAAACACTCAACGAATTTCGACAAGGCGGTGAAGTAGCGCTGGCTCGCTTTTTCGCTACCCTGCGAAGTGAGTTGCATCGCATGCTGCGTTTTCGTATCGATCAACGTCTCAAGCGGCGATTAGACGGCTCTGACATTATCCAAGAAGCCTACATGGAATCGTGTCATCGACTGGCCAGCTACCTGGAGAATCCGCAGATTCCGCCATCGGCTTGGGTCAGACGTCTTGTGCGCCAAGTGCTCTCAAAGACGCAACGCGAACATCTCGATACCCAACGTCGTGATGTGCGACGCGAGTTTCATGGTAATGTGCTGGTCACGTCAGTCGATATCGGCGAATTATCAGCATCGATGACGCCGCCAGATGCACGCGTTCAAATGGGTGAAATGCGCGAGAAGTTGATTGGCATTCTGTCGACCATGCCGATGCTCGAAAGTGAAATCCTGACACTGGTGCATTTCGAATCACGCACGTTACGCGAGGCGGCGGCAGAACTGAATATCAATTTGGAAGCTGCCAAGAAACGGTACCGTCGGGCGATCTTGCGACTAAAGGGTTGGATCAGTAGCGAGTCACGGATTGGATAAGATCGCTGTTTGAATCTCCAATTCGAGCGTATAATTCAAGTTGGTTTCTGGCCAACGTTGGTACCGGGCCAACATGAATTGCGCTTTTGTTGAGAGTTTCCGCACCGATGACTAATGCTGATTGGATTCGTCACACAACCGATGACACTTTTGAGACCGAGGTCGTTGAGCGTTCGCGCCAGGGATTGGTAGTGCTCGACTTTTGGGCTGAGTGGTGTGGACCATGCCGCGCACTGGCACCCACTTTAGAAAAGCTGGCCCTCGAGTATGCAGGACGGTTCACGCTGGTAAAGGCCAATACGGATGAGACGCCGGAAGCAGCGGGCAAATATAGTGTGGCCAGTATCCCGACGGTACTTGGGATCATGGATGGCGAGATTGTCGATGCTTTCGAAGGAGCGCTGCCCGAACGTCAGATTCGCCATT
>JADLDX010000463.1 GCA_020846515.1 Pirellulaceae bacterium | reverse complement strand
CTCAGCTAGTTCTCAAACCATATACGCAGGCAAATACTTGAATGCCTTACACGCTGACGCGCGATACGAAGATCTCATCCAACGACAAAGCGGCTTCATCGACAATCGTCGCGCCAATCGCTTCTGCAGCGCGGCGCAATTGCAACGGCTGGCCACTGCAAACATAACTCCACTCATGACCGCCCCCGCGACAGGCCAACATGCCTACCAATGATGGCGGCTGGGAAACCGGGCTAGCGAATCGCAGCGTCAATCGTCGATGCGTGTCTTTGATCTCATCCATGCCGGCCGTCAATAAAATGCGGCCTGAATGAATAATGGCGACGCGATCGGCCACTCGTTCAACTTCGTCCAGCAAGTGTGACGAGAACAGCACGGTACGTCCTTCATCGGCAATGGTGCGAATGATGGCGCCTAAGATGTCGCGACGCACAACGGGGTCAAGTCCCGACGAGGGTTCATCCAAGACCAACAATTCGGGCCGATGCGCCAGCGCGACCAGCAATCCGGCCCGCGCACGCTGACCTCGCGACAGATTGCGCACACGCACGCGCGGATCCAGATCAAACGCTTCGCGCAACTCTTCCGCATACTTCGCATCCCAGTTGGGATAGAAGGCTTGAGTGTAACGCATCAACTCCTGCACACGCATCCAATTAGGCAGGTCGCGTTCTTCTGACAAGTAACCCACGCGCCCCAGAACACCCACCGGTTGTTCTACTGGATCGAGTCCAAAGACGCGTACTGAACCCGATTCGGCGCGCAGCAGTCCGAGCAAATGCCGGAGAAGCGTCGTCTTGCCAGCCCCATTGCCACCGATTAGGCCAAACACGCCACCGCGCGGCACCACCAACGATAGCTCGTCGAGCGCCACCTTGTCGCCAAAGCGACGAGTCAACCGGTCGATCTCCGCCACGGGCGGAACTGCCGAAGGATATGAATCAGCCATCGTCAGAACTCCTATGGCTTGGGTGATCGTTCAAGAACCGTGTATCGCTGATGAACCAACTTGATAACGTCCTCTAGCGGAACTGCCATATGCTCAGCTTCCGCCAGCAATTGATCGATGCGTTCGGTCAAAATCTTCAGCCGCTCGCGTTTGGCCAGCGGTGAGCCTTGCTCGGTCACATACGTACCGGCCGTGCGTCGTTTCTCGACGATGCCGGCCAACTCCAACTCGCGATAGGCGCGGGCTACCGTGTTAGGATTGACCACCAACTGCTCGGCCAATAACCTGATCGCCGGCAACTCTTCGCCAGCGGTCAAACGCCCCGCAGCCACCAGCAGCTTGACCTGCTGCACGATCTGCATGTAAATCGGCACGCCGTCCTGCGCTGTAATGTGTATCTGCACCTCTCCAGCCCTCCTGTAACCACGTGAGCCTCATCGGCTGCCTTGTATTACTCTATTAATACAATAACACAATGGTTTGTCAAGCCTGACTTTAGAATCTTGCGTCCCTACGGGACTGGATGCGATCGGTTTCATGCAGATGAAATTTTGCGTTTAGTCCTACAAGGACATCGCGTTTAGACCCGAAGGGACATCACGCTTAGACCCGAAGGGACATTGGCATTTAGTCCTGAAGGGACATTGCATTTAGCCCTGAAGGGACGCAAGGTTCCAGCCGGCGGTGCCAACCGCCGGTATCGATCCAGCGGCGCGCAGGCGGCGAGTAGTTCGGTTACCAATGCAGAAGAAAACTGCCGAGCCGCAATCACGACGAGCCTAACCGGAGATGCCTCTCTGGGATGTAAGGTCAGCCGCAGGGACAATATCTTTCGTCCCTACGGGACAGCGCATACGCGGGGGCCTACGACACCGGCGGTTGCCACCGCCGGCTGGAATCTTGCGTCCCTACGGGACTGGATGCGATCGGTTTCATGCCGATGAATTTTTGTATTTGGTCCTGCAAGGACATCGCATTTCGTCCCGAAGGGAACGAACGAGAATGCTTGAGAGCGGACGAGTCGCGGAGCGATTCGTCTACGAGGGCTTAGAAGTCGACTACTTCGTATTTGCCGGCCCACTGTAGTCGCTGCAGAATCTGCTCGATGATCTCGCGGCTGCGTGCGCCGTCGAACAACAGGAGATCGATGTAACTGTGCTGGACACCGGTCGCACCGCCGATCGTTCGTCCGCTCAAGTTCTCGGCCAGCGCTGTATCCAGTTCGTCTTCGATGTTGCTGCGTGCGTCGACTTCATCACCTTCAACAAAGACAGCACCATCCAAAGATATGTAGACAAACTCGGCGCCCGTATCCTCCAGCGGATCGTCGCTCAACTCACCTTCGTTCTCGATGTATTCGAATACCAAATCGGGCACGCAGCTATTACCGACGACGGTATCGCCCCGTGGACCGCTGACCTGTTCAGGCACTTCATAGGTGGAATAGGTTTCCAGCGGCGGAAACTTTTCCCACTCATGATAGTTGCTGACTTGCTGGATAAACTTTGGCAACTCCAACAAGTTGCGTGTGTTGGTCATGTCGGTAATTGGCTCAACCGTCAGTTCGCCCAACCATGTTTGAACGCCGAATTCCCCCAGAGCCTCATCCAGCAGCAGGAACAAAATCTGAAAGTGATGCTCCTCCGGTACATTGACGAGCGACGGATGCCAGGCCACCAGATCGATGACTTCATTCTCTTCATCGATGCTGGTCTTGATCAAAAAGTTAGCCGCATCCACTTGCTCTTGGTCGGTCACACCAATAGCCACATCCTTGAGCGTCTCATAGGAGGATGGCTGACGCGATGCGTGAAAGACCCAACCGGGCATTTCAATGGCGCGAGAATGCCAGTATTCGGCCAAAAGCTGCTTGGGGATCATCCCCTCGCCGGTCAATGTAAAGGCATGGAGATCGCCTTCACCACGGCCCAGTGCCCAACTGAGCCCAGGCATATTGGTGGCCATGTAATTGCTGACTTCCGACACAACCGGCTGCGGATCATCGGCAGCCAAAGCGGCTTCAAATCGTTTGGCGACTTCCGGAAACCAACTCCAGAACTGCTCCACACGGGTCTTAAATGTCGTTCGCAAGCGTTTCTGGGATGGTTGAGCTGGCACGGATCAAATCACCTTAGCTGTTTGGATATCAAGCTGCGTCTGCTCGCCGAAACCCAACTTCCGGAGCAGCTTCCGTAGCGGCGCTTCCCTGCCCGCGCCGCACACCGATCGCAACCAGCAGTCGACGACGAAACGTACGTAGAGGCACACCAATCTTTCGATGGAGTTCCAGCCAAAATGGACGAGACCGACTCTTTCCCGTGGCTGATGGCATGCGATGTATCCACCGATGCTTATCAGCATGATACAAATCGCAATCGCACAGCGCCCGGAACAGAGGACGGCATATCTTCCAGGCTGGTAACTTTACACTGACTTGAAAGTCGATCAAGTACGGCAAACCATCCTCACCCACCAGCACATTCTCTTGCTTGTGCAAATCGACGTAAATAATGTTCCGCGCGTGCAATTGGGCCAGCAGTCGCTCAACATGATCAAAAAAATCTGTTCTCAAGTGGCTGGCCACCGACAAGGGACGCCCTGGCACATACTCATGCGCGACTGCATGCGGGCACTGGCGTCCGTTGACTTGCACCGTTGGATACACCACCGGAATTCCGACTAGACCTGACAATGACTGCAAAAAATATTTTTCTCGACGCGCTAACCAACGGCCCAACCAACGCATCGGTACCGGCCCAATCCCAGATTGTCGATTGAATTTGCAAACCACCCGCCGGCCTCGGACTCCAACGTAAACCGCTGTGGCTGCCCAGGAGTCGTGTTTGAAAATTTCTTCCCTTAAAAAACGTTCGCCATCGACAGTCACTATCAAAGGGGGATCGCTTTTGCCCAAAGCCCGCAGGACTCCTGGTCTTTCACATCCAACACCATCATCTGACCGTTCCAGAGCTAGCATTTCAGACATGCCAACGGTTCCTATTCGGGGCTTGAGCAGTTTTTCGGGACCTACATTCCCACTGTTCGTCAAACTCCACCCCGCTTCGCCAGTCAAAATGAACGAGAGTCCTCGAAGTTCGACCCATTGCTACAGAATCTGGCAGATTCTTGCAAAAGCTTGCAGATTCTTTGCGGAGTTCGGCACTTTGGCCAAAGCCCAAGATCGAGGTTGCGATTGGGCAAGCGGGCTACACTTTCACCCTGGAACGGAGGATACTATAGATCGACGTCGATCTTCATGAGCGGTAAAAACCGTGGGCTAGCGCGCTTGCGGCGGATTAGAAGCGGAACGGCGCGAGCCGTCCGGTACCGCCGTTGATTTGCTAGGAAACTCACCGTACGGCTTGCGCCGTTACGCTACAAATCGCTGCTACGCTACAAATCAAAGAAAAGTGACTGCCTCTAGCGCGTTAGCCCACGGTTCTCGGCCCATGTTATGATCGACGCCCGACGCCCGTTAGATCTAGCCCACCTACTGGGTAGCCCACCGTGAAACCTTGACTAAAGGATTCCCACACGTGCAGCCCCTTGTGACTACACTCCCGCCGGTCGACCCACCCAACGTTGATTTCCAAACCCAGTCGCAAACTCAGGCCCAGGCCAGAGGCCGATGGGCCTTGAGCGTTTGCCTGGTATGGATAGGTTGCTGCGTCACGTCAATGGTCCAAGCGGCCGAGCCTGACAAACCGGTCGATGCGCAGCTCAATTACGAGCGCAAGATAAAACCGCTGTTGGCCGCGCGCTGCATCGCTTGCCATGGTGTTTTGAATCAATCAGCCGGACTACGGCTGGACACGGGCATCCTGGCGAAAAAAGGCGGGGACAGCGGACAGGTCATTGTGGCGAACGAGCCAACCAAGAGTCCGCTGATTGCTCGAGTCAGCTCGACGGATCTCGACCAACGCATGCCTCCGGAGGGCGAACCGCTCACGCCACAGCAGATCGCCGAGCTGACTGCTTGGATCGAAGCCGGCGCGCACTCACCGGCTGACGAATTACCCGAGCCCGATCCACGCGAGCATTGGGCCTTTCAACAGATTCAGCGGCCAGCTGTACCCAATAATCCTGCGGATGCTCAAGGTAACTCGATCGGCAACTCAACTGGCAACTCAATCGGCGACTCTTCGGCCCGCAATGCGATCGACGCTTTCCTTGCCCGAGCCCACCGCGAACATAAACTCACTCCGCAAGTAGAAGCCAATAAACATGAACTCATTCGGCGACTCTACATCGATCTGATCGGCCTGCCACCATCGCTGGAGGAACTCGCGCAGATTGAACAAGACAGCCAGGTCGATTGGTACGAGCGGCTAGTGAATCGATTGCTGGATGATCCTCGACATGGCGAACGTTGGGCTCGGCACTGGATGGACATCTGGCGTTACAGCGATTGGTGGGGGCTGGGCGATCAACTACGCAATAGCCAAAAACATATTTGGCATTGGCGTGACTGGATCGTCCAGTCGCTCAACAAGGATAAGCCATACGATGAGATGGTGCGTTTGATGCTGGCTGGCGATGACCTGGCCCCGACTGATCCCGATAAACTCCGCGCCACCGGGTTCTTGGCTCGCAACTACTTTCTCTTCAATCGTCACCAATGGATGGACGAGACGGTCGAGCACGTGAGCAAAGGCTTCATGGGCTTGACGATGAACTGCGCCAAGTGCCATGACCATAAGTATGATCCGATCACCCAAACCGATTACTATCGGATGCGCGCCTTCTTTGAGCCATACCATGTGCGGCTGGATATGCAGCCCGGTGAAATCGATCTGGCGCGCATCGGTCTGCCTCGATCATTCGAATCACAAGCCGACTCGCCTACCTATTTGTTTGTCCGCGGCCAGGAAACTCAACCCGATAAATCCGCCGTCATCTCGCCGGGTGTACCTGAGATACTGGCGCTGGGTGAGTTAAACATCGAACCCAAAACATTGCCGGCCGAAGCCTGGCAGCCCGAACGACAAGCCTTTGTCCAAGCCGCGTATGTCGCTGCGGCGGATCGCCAAATCCAAACCGCGCAGCAGGCATTGGTCAAAGCACAAGCTACGCTGGCTAGTGTTAAGGCCAAGGCAAAGACAGAGGCCAAGGCTGAATCAAGTGCCAGCGCCCCATCGACAGGTAACACTAGCCCTGCGCCTTCCAACACTACGAAGGCTAGCCCACTGATCACTCCGTTCCATGATCGCTTCGAGCAGCTCGATGACCAGCACTGGAAGAGCTATGGCGGTCGATGGAAACATGCGTCCGGTCAACTTCAACAACAACTCGACGGCGACTCACGCAGCGTCTTACGTTACCTCAAGCCCGTGCCTGAGAACTTTGAGGCGACCGTGCGTTTTACGATTTTAGGTGGCAGCCAATGGCGGAGTGTCTGCCTGAGCTTTGATGCCAATCAAGCCGATCCCACTGCCTCGGCCAACGCAGATGATAGCGAGCAGATCGTTTACGTCAGCGCGGTCAGCGGTGGTTCCAAAGTACAGGGCTCGTTCAGTCGCGCCGGCCAGTGGCAATATCCCCAAGAGGCCACGGTACCCCGTGCGATCGAACTGAACCGCGAGTATACGCTGCGCGTCCAAGTCCGCGGTAACTTGATTAATGCTCACCTCAACAATGAATTGGTCTTAGCCTGGCAAAGCCCACTGGCCCGTCGAAGCGGCGCACTGCAACTAGTGACCTTCGATGCGATAGCTGCTTTTCATGAATTTAAATTGACCGCCCTCGACGACGCAGCCACTCTTCAGCCAGCCGGCAGCAATTCAGCACCGGCAGACTCTGTAGCCGTGGCCGAAGCAGAACTACGCGCAGCAGAGTTGGACGTAACGATCGCTCAGCAAGATCGCCAAGCGCTCGAAGCGCGCCTGGCCGCCCAGCGCGCCGACTGGGCCATCATCGATTCGCGCCCCGCAGCAACAACAACAGCAACAACAGAACAGCCGGCAGTCGATAAACAAGTCGATAAACAGGCAGCCAAGGACCAGGCCGGTAAAGAGCAGGGGGACGCTGAATTGACTGCGGCAGCGCGGGCTGCCAACGAGCGAGCCGTCAAGGCTCAGCGAGCTCTCGAGTTGACCAAGGCTCAGAAGAAGGTGGTCGGTTTGGAGTTGAGTCTGATGCGGGCGGCTGCGGACAAACGCGCCGCCATGGAAAAGGAGCTTAAAGCCGCGCGAGAGGCCCTCGGGAAAGCTGAAGAGCTACTAGCCGCTGAGGTTAAGGAGACCGATAGATATCAACCGCTGGTAGGTGCCAGGTGGACCGCTACACGCTTCTTCAATTCGGGTAAAGATGATCCAGAGATCACCTTTGGTCCCAAGAGTAGTGGACGCAGAACGGCCTTGGCCAAGTGGCTTACGGACAAGCGTCATCCCCTCACGGCGCGCGTCGCGGCCAATCACCTTTGGACGCGGCACATGGGTACGGCACTGGTGGCTACATCGTTTGATTTTGGGCGCAAGAATCCATCGCCCATGCATCGCGAATTGCTCGACTGGTTGGCAGCCGAATTGGTCGATAGTGGTTGGAGTATGAAACATATGCACCGCATCATGGTCACGTCGGCCGCCTATCGCCGTAGTTCCTCGCTGGCCGGTTGCGAAGCCAATCTGGCCATCGATGCTGACAATCAATGGCTGTGGCGTCGCACGCCTGTGCGGATTGAATCTCAAGTTGTGCGCGATTCCATCTTGTCACTGGCCGGTTTGCTCGATGAAACATTGGGTGGACCTTCCGTAATGTCGGGCGATCAAGCCACTTCGAAACGCCGAAGCTTGTACTTCTTCCACTCCAACAATGAGCGCAATCTGTTTTTGACTACCTTTGACGAAGCTGCGGTCAAAGAATGTTATTTGCGAGACCAAAGCATCGTGCCGCAACAAGCCTTAGCACTCACCAATAGCCAATTGGTACTGGACTCAGCCAAACCGATTGCCGACAGGATCAGTGGACGTTTAAATGCGTCCGCCGCGCCACTGGACGACTCGGCCTTCATCCGTCAAGCCTTCTTGTCATTGCTGGCCATTGAACCCAGTCCGGTCGAGCTACAAGCCAGTCGAGCAGCCATCGAGCAGTGGCGACAAGTCCCCGATAAACAGAATCGCAGCGAATACGAACTGCTGATATGGTCCTTGCTCAACCACACCGACTTTGTGACCTTGAGATGACGCCCGCGTGGTTCCAAAGAAAGCGGAGCAGCGCAAGCTGCCCGGTCATTCGCGGCGACAACACCGGGCCAAACCGGACGGCTTGGCCGCATCCGCCATTGAGTCGATTAAAAATAAACCCATCAAAAACCATCCGATCCCTTTCAACGATCGAATCCAACGGAAGATAGAGATGATGACATCGCGCAGAACCTTCCTGAACCACTCTGCCTTGGGATTCAGTTCGTTAGCCCTAGGCGCCATGTTGGAGCGTGAGTCGCGAGGTAGCGGCGTGGGTGGTTGGGCACCGCCGGATGGTCAACCACATTTTGCTCCCAGAGCCAAGAGCGTCATCTGGTTGTTCATGAACGGCGGGGTCAGCCACATGGAAAGTTTTGACCCAAAGCCGATGTTGACCAAATATGCAGGCAAGACGATTGCCGAGACTCCCTTTGCGGAAGCCCAAGATCCTAAGAAGCTGGCCATTGAAAGGCTGGTTGTACCCGACGGCAACGGTAATCAGCGTAACACTTTGTATCCTCTGCAGGTCGGATTTCAAAAGCATGGCCAGAGTGGCATCGAAGTGAGCGATTGGTTTCCGCATATAGCCCGCAACGTTGACAAGCTGGCTATCGTGCGCTCGATGTGGACGACCGACAGCAATCACGGCGCGCAGACGCAATTCCATTCGGGTCGACATCAGAACGATGGTGACTATCCGAATTTGGGAGCTTGGGTGCATTATGGATTAGCATCCCTGAACGATAACTTGCCGCAGTTTATTTCGATGGGCACGCGTGAGTATTGGAACAAGCGAGACGGTCATTACTTGGGGCCGGCCCATGACGCGGTCCCCTTGCGCATTGATCCAAAGAACCCGCTCGACTTCGGCTCTCCGCAGCGGCCGATGTCGACGGAAGTACAATCCATTGGCGCAGGACTGATCGGCCAATTGAATGGCCTGCGTGACACAGCTTATCCGCAAGACCCGGCGCTAGAAGCGCGCCTGGCGGCTTATGAGTTAGCGTTTCGCATGCAGCGATCGGTGCCTGAGCTTTTGGATTTTTCGAAAGAAACGGCGGAGACACGCGCGCTATATGGCTTGGACTTACCCCATTGCCGCGATTTTGCGGGCCAGTTACTGGCCGCGCGGCGCTGCGTCGAACAGGGTGTCCGATTTATTCAGATCCAGCATGGCGGCGGCGGAGCAGGGGCCTGGGACGCCCATAGTGGCCTGAAGGGTAATCATTCCCGTCTGGCTCTAGCGGTCGACCAGCCGATTGGTGGCTTGTTGATCGATCTTGAACGTCGTGGTTTACTGGACGAGACGATTGTGGTCTTTGCGTCGGAGTTTGGACGCACGCCCGGCTCGCAAGGCACTGATGGACGCGATCACCATATCTTTGGTTTCTCCGTCTGGATGGCCGGCGGAGGTTTGAAGCGCGGTGTGGTGCATGGGGCCACGGACCCGATTGGTTTTCATGCCACAGAAAATCGGCACTATGTGACGGACATTCACGCCACCATTTTACAACTGCTCGGTTTAGATTCACGCAAGCTGGAACTGCCCACTCGCAAGCGACTGGACATCGATCACGGTCTACCGATCGAAGAGATCCTGGCGTAATGCTGAACTAACCCTCCCTCCGGCGAACTAACCCTCCCAGCGCAGCGCCCGGGAGGGTCGAAAAAACAGGCGCTACTGCAGCCTGTTTTTTCGGGGAGGGTGCGTGCGCCGCACAGGCGAGTTAGCAGCGAAGTGATTCTGGCTTTGGTTAGCACGGGAGGCCCCCTCCCCGCCTGAGCTGACGCCAGGCGACCCTCCCGCTGCTACGCAGCGAGAGGGTTAGTTCAGCTGCTGCGCAGCAGCTGAACTAACCCTCTCGCTGCGTAGCAGCGGGAGGGTCGCCTGGCGTCAGCT
>JADLDX010000462.1 GCA_020846515.1 Pirellulaceae bacterium | reverse complement strand
CGCGCCCTCCCCGAAAAAGCAGGCTATACGCCTGTTTTTCGACCCTCCCTACGCTGCGCTTGGGAGGGTTAGTTCGGCCTCTATTCCAATACGACGAAGATGGGGCGATGATCCGAGGCGATGGATTCGTCGAGCACTTTCACTTCCTTTACTCGCCACGCACCGGCAGGATAAGTCAGCACGAAATCGATTTGTCGCTCAGGCTGCTTGACGGGAATGGTCGGCATTCGCTCGCGGTTGGTCAGTTGCCACACGGATGTAGCACGCTTTAACACATCACTTTCAAACTCGGCGTTTAAATCGCCGACCAACAATGTGGGCTCGGCTGGCGTTTTGGTCACTAAAGAGTTTGCCATCTCGATCGATTGCATGCGTTCGCGTGGATCCCGGCGATGATCAAAATGAGTTGCCAACACACGCAACGTTCGACCCGGTAGCGTGATCGTTGCATCCAAGATGCCGCGCTGTTCACCATTGTCAATGTTCGGCAAGCGGTGATTGGTCGACTTGGTGATGGTGCCTTTGGCCAATATCGCATTGCCATACTGTCCACCTTGCAGTTCGATATTGCCACCGAATAAATGCTGCATGCCGGTCAGTCTACCCAGCTCAGCGGCTTGATCTACGTTACCCGAGCGTTTGACGGTTGAATCCACTTCCTGCAAGGCCACAATGTCGGGACGGACACTTTGGATCACTTGGGCAATACGCTGCAAATCTAGCTTGCCATCCACCCCTTCAGCGTGATGAATGTTGTAACTGAGCACGCGCAGCTCAGGCTCCGCCGATTGACAGCCAGCAGATAAAGCCTGCAGAGCAGCCGGCACAACAAAAATTGTCGCAACTATCACCCATAAGTGTCGCATGATGCTCTCAAAAAAATGAAGGGCGGTTTCCGCATGGTTATTTCCGCATGGTTATCGTCGAGTCCATATACCAGCATTTGAACAGCATAGGCCCAACATTCGCTACCGGGCTGCTCAATCGCTTCGCCTTAAAAATGCCAGCACGCAGTTAAAAGTAGATGTGCAGCCTGTTGACGCCGGCGGTACGGCCCGCGGTATGCTCGACCTAGTGGGATTAATGGTTAACAATATATCATTGCCGCCCAACAGACACGCTTATTCAGAACCAACCTATGCGACCAATTCTGATCTTTTGTTGCTTGCTGGCCATGCCGGCAATTCGCCTGTCGGCCCAGGCGCCATCGTTGGCTGTGCGGCCGACCTTGGCAGTCGCAGGTCAACCGTTTGGTGTGCTCATGGTCGAGGTACCCATACCACCGGAAACTGCCAATCTTTCCCTGGGCGAACTGCGTGTACTGATCACGGATGATCAACAACGCGTCTTCTATCCAGCGACAACCATTCGCCATATCGAGGTAAAAGATACCGCGCCGCCAACACCTGGTCGACTGCGACCGGGCGGCTTGATCGATCGAGTCCGGCAAGCGATTCGTGTCGAGACGAGGCGACAAGTGCCCGTGGCGATTACGGTGACAGCGCTCTTTCGCGGTTCAGAACCACTGCGTCTACAGCTGAGCGGCGATGTTCAGCAAAGACTGACCATCAATCCCATACCTTCGATTGCGCCGCTGGAAGTCTTGCCACGTGCGGGCGCCCCAGGGACCGCCAGTGCGCTCACGCCCCTATCTGGCGGCGTCTCACATGCTCAACTGCTCAGTGAATGGTGGCGAATCTATGCTGCCCAAGTGCAGCGAGCCCAGAGGGCGGGCGATCATCCCATGCTGATGCATCAATATCTGGCTTCCATGCTAGCTCATCGATTGAACTTGCCTTGGCCACTACCGTCGACGGATCCAGAGGAGGCTAAAGCCAACGCGAATAAAAAGCTAGCCGAACCGTTGGGCACGTTGGCGTTACTCTCGGGGATCGAGCCGTTGCGTGACGAGGTGCTCGAACAAACACTTCAAGCGCCAACCGCCGATCCCACAGCGACGCTACCCTTGCCGCCCGCTACCGTTTGGGCTCCAACGCAACTGCCACCAGTTTCGCCCGAGATCGCGGTCGAATCCATGGCCTCTCGCGTACCGGCGGAATGTTTTTATCTTCGATTCGGTTCGTTTGCCAACTATCTCTGGTTCCAGGACTTGTCCGCCAACAGCGGAGGCGATCTAGCGCAGATCGTGTTGGTGCGTGGTTTCAACTATGAAACGTCGCGCCGTATGGAACGCATGCTCAATACGCGCATGACCACCGTCGCCAAAATGTTCGGCGATCAAGTCATCAGTGATATGGCCATTATCGGTCGTGATTTGTACATGAAAGAGGGCGCCAGTTTGGGCGTGCTGTTCGCGTCCAAAAATCGCGCCCTGCTCATGTCCTCGATGGACAGTGAACGCAAGCAAGCCGCCAATAAGGTACCAGGCGCGACACTGCAGACGATCAAGCTAGAAGGTCAAGATGTATCGTTGCTCAGCACGCCAGATAACCGCGTCCGTTCATTTCTGGTGGCTCACGGTGACCATGTGCTGCTAACCACCAGCCGTCATCTGGCGGAACGATTCCTGCAAACAGCCGCAGGTGGCCCATCGCTGGCTACGCTCGACGGCTTTCGTTGGGCTCGCCAGTGGATGCCTGAATCAAACAACTACAGTGTCTTCGGTTACTTCTCACCCGAGTTCTTCCACAGTCTGGTCGAACCCGCCTATCAAGTTGAACTGCGTCGACGACTAGAAGCCATCGCCCGCATCGAACTGGCCGAAGTGGCCTCGCGAGCCGCCGTCGCGGAAGGCATTGATGTCACGGTGCCGGCGATGATCGAAGCTGGGCTGCTACCAGCCTGGTTCAATGATCGCGCCGACGGTGGGCAGACACTCAGGACCGATGACCGATGGATCGATTCCGTACGCGGAGCTCGTGGTAGTTTTTTGCCCATCGTAGATGTTGCCATCGATCAAGTCAGTCAGTCCGAAGCGGAACGCATCGCCAGGCTGACCGACTTCTACCAAACGCAGTGGCAGCAAATGGATCCGATGCTGGTTGGACTGCGTCGCTTTCAAGTCGATGGCGATCCGCAGGCTGAACGGATCGGTGTTGAAGCTTACCTGGCCCCTTTCGCCAAGGACAAGTACGGATGGGTCGGTAATATGTTGGCACCGGCGGCACCCGTGGCCCTAACCACGCCCGTCGACGATGTGGTTTCAGTCCAGCTACTGATGAACGGCACGACACCCCTGACCGCACCCAGGATGCCTTATCACTTGTTTGCCGGAGTAAAAGACATGGTGCCGCCATCACCCGGAGATACCAAAGGGCTGATTCAAACGTTCCGCGCACTTAAAGCCACGCCGGGCTACTTGGGTGCTTATCCACAACCCGGTTATCTCGATCAACTGCCGCTGGGTTTAGGCGGAGGTCGTCCCGATTACCTCGGCATCTCACGGTCCTTCATCGGTTTGTATCGCTGGCAAGACGCGGGCTTTAGCGTGCTATCGTTTGATCGCTCAATCCTTGAAAACACACGCGGTCAACTTGCCCCTGTACGAGCCGAGGATTCAGCGCAGGTTCGTTTGCGAATTAACAATCTGGAAGGCTCGCGTTTGAGCGGCTGGGTGAACGACCAATGGTTTGAGAGAGCTTCGCGTGCCTCGCACGGTAACGCAGCGCTGCTGGATGCTACGGTTCAACAACTGAAAGTCCCTGCACCTCAAGCGCTGGAAGCCGCTGAGACTGTGTTGGATGTAAAACTAAATTGCCCCTTAGGCGGACAGTTCAGTTTTACGCCGTTTAGCCAGCAAGTCGAGCCATCAAAGGGCTGGTGGACCAGTACAGCCTGGGCGACAGAGCAACGCGAGCCCGATGGTACAGTGGGTCCTCCGCCCGATTATGTTGCTCCCTGGTTGCGATGGTTCCGCGGCGCCCAACTGCACTTGACGCAATTCCCAGATCGCGTGGCGGTGGTAGGCACCATCGATGTTCGACGGCAGGTCACGCGCGCCGAGCCTGCGGCGGCTAGTGATGAGGCCACACTTCCCTCGATGAATTTCGATCTGTTCCAATTGCCCTTCAAGATGTTTGGCGGCGGTGAAAATGCGCCGAAGAAACCGAACAAACGCTCCTTTTAAGATCAATTCGCCGGGAAAATAGACCTGACCCCTTTTTTTGCTCGATCCGCGGTACCGGGTCGAGTAGCTTGAGGGGATGATGACTCTACGCACTTTTTGCCTGGTAATGTCGACGATACTACTGCGCCATGTGGCGTCTTCACATGCACTTTCTGGCGCGGCGACGTACCTGTTGATTGGTGGCTGTGTCATCTTCTGCGTGCTGGGCAAGGCGCTGGCAGTGACTGCTGCCTTGCGATATCCACTGGTCAGCAAGTCGCAAGCCTGGCGCGAGTTTCAATCGCAACGTCAGGCTCTGGAATGGATCTGGCTGGTTCTGCAAGCCTGGTTACTGCCGGCCAGCGGCCTGGCGCAAATCTTGTCCGAAGCCCATGCACTGGGCTGGCCCAATTCACTGTTGATCGTGGCCTGGTTTCTACCTAGCTTGATCTTTATCTCAGCCCTGGAATTGAGTTCCGCGCAACTGGAAACACATTGGAACTCTCATCAGCCGCAGGGTGCATCAACTTTATTGAGGGAACGTTGGTGGCAACGCATACGATTTGGTTCCGTCGGCGCGATCATGACCTGTCTGGTGCCGGTGGTGGTCGTGTTGGGTTTCATGGATACCATTCAAGCCTGGTGGCCGGCGATGCCAGAACGCTGGCAAGCCATCG
>JADLDX010000461.1 GCA_020846515.1 Pirellulaceae bacterium | reverse complement strand
GGCGCCCTCCCCGACTGAGCTGACGCCAGTCGACCCTCCCGCTGCTACGCAGCAGGAGGGTTAGTTCACGGGAGGGTTAGTTCACCGCTTAGGCTAACACGCCGTGGATGACTTCGCCGTGAACATCGGTTAAGCGGAAATCGCGACCGGCATAACGATAGGTCAATCGGGTATGGTCTAGTCCCATCTGGTGCAGCAACGTGGCATGCAGATCATGGAAATGCACTTTGTCTCGTACGGCAAAGTAGCCATATTCATCTGACTCGCCGTACTTGATGCCGCCCTTGAATCCGCCACCGCAGAACCATTGTGTCATGGCATGCGGATTGTGATCGCGGCCATTTCGATCGCCTTGGCTGACTGGGGTGCGTCCAAATTCGCCGCCCCACCAAATGATCGTATCGTCCAGCAAACCGCGGCGGCGCATATCGGTCAGCAAGGCAGCGATCGGTTGATCGACTTCCTTCGCGTTCTTCGCATGGCTCTTGAGCAAGTCGCCGTGTTGATCCCATTTGTAGCTATGCGAAATCTGTACAAAGCGCACGCCACTCTCAGCGTAACGTCGAGCCATCAGGCACTGGATCGCAAAGTTGCGAGTCTCGGGATTGTTCATGCCATACAGCTCCAATGTCTCGGCGGATTCATCAGAGAAGTCTTGAATGATTGGAGCTTCGTTCTGCATGCGAAACGCTAGTTCAAATGATTCAATGCGACTCTCCAACTCTTGATCTGGTCCAGTCTGTGTCAAGTTCTGTTGGTTGATCTCTTTGAGTAGATCCAGTTCGAGTCGTTGAAGTTCCGTTGGTGTTCGACGAGTAATGAACGGGATCTTGGCTTTGTCCGAATCCAAGCCCGCGTAGCCAATGCGCGTGCCTTGATAGACCGCCGGCAGGAAGGCCGAACCCCAGTTGTTGGCGCCACCGTGCGAAAGCGAAGGGCAGATGGTGATAAAGCCGGGCAGGTCCTGATTCTCGGTGCCCAGCCCGTAAGTCAACCAACTACCGATACTGGGTCGAATGAATGTATCGCTTCCCGTGCTCAATTCCAACAGCGCAGCTCCATGGCGTGAATTGGAGCCATGCACAGAATTGATGAAGCAGATGTCGTCGACTTGCTTGCCAATCTCGGGGAATAAATCGCTGACGTAATAGCCACACTGACCATAGGGACGAAACTTCCACGGTGACTTGAGCAAGTTGCCTGTCTGACTCGAGACGACCCGTGGTTTATCAAATGGCACCGGCTTGCCATCATCCTTGTCAAGCTGCGGTTTGTAGTCGAAGGTATCGACTTGAGACGGTCCGCCATGCATGAATAAGAAGATGATGCGTTTGGCTTTGGCCGTGAAGTGCGGGGGGCGTACCGCCATGGGATTGCCGCGAGCCGAACCGCTGACTTCACTGCTCGACGCAGATTGGGCCAACATCCCGGCCAGTGCCAGCGCGCCAAAGCCCACTCCGCTTTGCTGCAGCATTTCACGTCGGTTCAGTGGGCGACCATGCGCCGAATGCCAATGTTTGTCAAAAGGTGTCATGGGTTCACTCGACGTAACTGAATTCATTGGACGATATCAAAACACGACACAAGCTTTGCCAGCCGACTCGTTCGGCTTCCTCGCTCGTTGACTGCAATCGAGCCTGACGTACAAATGTAGACGAGGCTACAATTTCATCGAGTGTGGGCGGACGTTTGAGTATTTGTCGATAGGCCCAGCTAATTCGCTGTGCATCGTCCAGGGTCGCCCGGCTGATCGCGGTGGCCAGTGCTTCGGTTTGCCCTTGGACCAAATCGCTGTTCATCATCAATAGCGCTTGCGGCGCGACGGTCGACGTTTGTCGTTCGCCGTTAATCATGGCTGGATCAGGAAAGTCAAGCGTCTGCAGCACGTCGAATACCCCGCTGCGAATGATCGGCAAGTACACGCTGCGACGCGCGTTGTCATAGTTCAACTCGCCAGCTCCACCGGTTGAATTGACATACTTGTGGTTCTCGGTCTTCATCAACGTTCCATACATGGTTTGATCCAAACCCACCCCAACCGAGATGACCGAATCTCGGATCTCTTCACCAGTTAATCGCCTGCGTCGAAAACGCCACAGCCACTCATTCTCTGCATCGACGATATCCGGTCGCTGTGCTTGGCTGGTGTTGAGATCGCCTGCGTGGTTGTCTTCCATGGGATGGTAACGGGAACTACGTTGGTACGTGTCGCTGAGCATGAGTGTTCGATGCAGTTGTTTCAGCGACCAATCACGGCGAACCAGTTCGATAGCCAGCCAGTCGAGCAGTTCTGGATGCGACGGCTTGAGGCCCAGTAACCCAAAGTTATCGACACTCGGTACGATGCCCCGTCCAAAATGCCAGTGCCATAAACGGTTGGCCATCACGCGACTGGTCAAGGGATGGTCGTCACGCGTCATCCACTGGGCCAACTGCAATCGACCGCTGCTTTCATGGTTGATTTCTGGCTGTCGAGATTTGGCTAATATTTGTGGCATGCGTCGCTTGGCCAGTTTGCCCATCACCAGATGGCTGCCGCGCAAATGCACTTTTAAATCTTCGGGCTTGGCCTCGGTTACGCCCATGGCCATCGGTAATTCGGGGCGTCGCGCTTCAATGGCCTTCATCTCGCTGTTCAATGCGTCAGCCTGCTGCCGCTCTTGAGCAGAATAATGTCGTTCAAAATCGGCTTGTGGGCCAGCGAGCGGCGAAGCTTTGGCGAGCAGTTGTTCACGCAATTTCTTGGTTGTGGCGGCCTCGTCATCTTTGTTTTCATCTTTGTTGTCAAGAATCTGCTGCAGCACCGATTGATAGACATCGGCCACTGCTGACAGCGATTCAGGCCGCGCGGCCAATATGGCCTGACGGAGCACAGCGGGCGTTTGATGCTGAAGCGGTGTGTCGCTTTCAAGTGCTAAGAAAAGCGGTGCCACTTGTGACGGGAAGTCGCCGTCGATTTCGGCCAACTTGAGCCAGAATGCAAACAGATTTTCATCGGTTGAATCATCGCTACGACTGCGACGGATCTCTGACAGATAGTCGCGCCACAGGGCGATAACCGGAAACGGTACGCTACTGGCCACGCCAGCTCGCGACAAAGCCACAGGCGATTCACCAAAAGGCCACTCTCCTTCGGCTTGGAACACAATCGCCAACTTGTCGACATGAGGAAATGCGCGGCGAGATTCAAATCGCAAGATGTGCTTACCAGCGGTTAACTTAATCAGTCCGGCGACCGACCAGATCTGGCCGTCCGCATACCAACTGCTGGAGGTCTCCGTAGCCACGCGCGCAGAAACCTCTGTTCCATCGACGAGCATGCGGAGCGGTCGTCGATCCAACGCCGCATAACGCAGTTCGATGGCATACATGCCGGCATGTTCGACCTGAATGTCATACTCAACGTTCGCCGCGCCGTCGCTGCCGATGATCCCGATCTGTTTACCGTAATCCTGGTGATCGCGACTGACGTTGCCGCGCTGATACCCTTCGGCTTCGATCAAAGCGTAACCGGTGGGCAATGCATAGGGCTTATCAGCCAAGTCCGCTTGATAACCCGCACCGGATGGGTCCGAGTGGTTCAGTCCGCGCCCAGGCGATGGGTTGGCTTGCCTTGCGAAACGGTCATATAGCACAGTCGCTTGCAGGGAAGCGCTGATCGTTGACTGCAGTTGATCGGCTATGCGCGCGGCGCTGCTCGCATTCAACTTGGCTAGTGCGGACTTGGCTTCTTGTAGCTGCTTGTCGATGGCCTGTACCTCAGCTTGAATTTGGGGAGTGGCCAGCGGACGTTCATACCAGCGAGCCACGACATTGTGGTTCTCCATGGTCTGCGTGCTTTTGAAGATGCCAGCCAACGCGTAATAATCAGTTGCAGGCAATGGATCAAATTTGTGATCGTGACAGCGCGCACAGCCAATGGTCATACCCATGAATGCCTGGCACATCACGCTCAGTTGTTCATCGATGATGTCCATCTGCATTTTCATCGGGTCGTCTTCGGCCAGCATCTTGGCACCAATGGCCAGAAAGCCCGTGGCCACGTAACGGTCAAAGGCATCTCCATAGCGCACGCCATCGCCGGTTTCCTCGGGCAGTAAGTCGCCGGCAATCTGCTCTTGGACCATCCGATCATAAGGTTTGTCGCTATTGAAACTGGAGATCACATAGTCGCGGTAGCGAAACGCGTTGGCGTAAGCGATGTTCTCATCCAGTCCGTTTGATTCTGCGTAGCGGGCTACATCCAACCAATGCCGCCCCCATTTTTCTCCGTATCGTGGCGAGGCCAAGAGTCGATCGAGGCGTCTCGAAAAGGCATCCGGCGCCGTATCTTCGACAAATTGTGCGACATCCTCTTCACTGGGCGGTAAACCGATCAGGTCATAGGTCGCGCGACGAATCAACTCCTGCCGGCTGGCCGGGCCATTGGGAGTCAACTGCTTGGCTTGCAGCTTTTCCAATACGAAGGCATCAATGGGCGATTGAAGGCCTGGTCGTCCTGGTCCCTGATGGGTCTGGTCCAACAGGAGTTGAGGCAAGTCGGGAGGAACAAGCGGTGGATAAGCCCCACACGATGTTTGCTCGGCGGTGACAACGGGGTGGGCGTCGGCCTCTGCCTGGCCTGCCGGCCCAGCGTGGT
>JADLDX010000460.1 GCA_020846515.1 Pirellulaceae bacterium | reverse complement strand
TCTGTTCGCCGATGGTCGAATTCGCTTTGACTACGGACCTGGGACGGCGTTTCAACTCTCACCTACGGTCGGTATCTCCAGTGGCAAACGCTTTACCTATCAACTATTGGCCGCATACGACTCTATCGCTGTGCTAGCTTCAGCGCGTTCGGTGGAGTGGATCCCTCAGAATTCAATCGTGGACCTCGGCGCTTATGAGTTTCGCGGATCGAGTCTGGATGCTCTACCGGTCACGGTCTTAGGTAGTACGCCTGGTGCTGTGCACGATTCGGGCCTGATCCTGGCAGAAACATCGCAAATCAAGCTACTGCTTAGCGAGCCGCTTGAGCAAGTCGGCGCTCTTTCAAGTTCACTGTTCGAGCTGCGCAGTGACGGAGGCAATGGCCTGTTTGATGATGCCAACGACTCAATCTATGTACTCGCGTTCAGCTACATAGAAGGCACTACCGAGCTGATACTCGCGCTGCCTCCAGGCCAGGTGTTGGGTACTGGGCGTTACCGATTGACGATCATCAGCCAGGCGAGTTCGGGCCTGCGCGACTACGCCGGACTGGCACTGGATGGTGATGGCAACGGAGCAGTTGGCGGAAACTATGTGCGAACTTTTACAACGATCATTAACCAGCCGCCCACTCTGTCTCTCAATGGCTCTCTACCACCGATCCAGGAAGATGTTCTAGAGGGTAACCATGCGGGGTTGTTGGTGGCGAGCCTGCTGCAAGGCACATTCAGCGACATCGATGGTCCAAAATCTGGCCTGGCAGTCACGCAGGTTGACGAAACGCATGGCCGTTGGCAATTCGCGCTCACCGCCGGCAATTGGCAGTGGATAGTTCCTCAATTGACGGACTCGCGCGTGCTATTGCTGTCTGCCGATACCACAACACGCATCCGCTTCTTACCGTCGACGGATTTTTATGGCCACGCGGGCAACTTGACCTATCGTGGTTGGGATGGCTCCGATGGATTGGCAAATGGAACAAGCATTTTGCCAGCCGCTTTGGTAACCAACTCACTCAGTCCTACCGTGATGGTGGCGAGTCAAGTTGTACAAGCCGTAAATGATGCGCCGGCTTTCACGATCGTCCAAAGCAATTTGGTAACGGATGAAGACGCGGGCGATGTGCTCTTCACTACGTGGCTGGGTTCCATGTCACCGGGCCCGGCCGAGCAAGACGCATTAACGTTTGTGATTGATAGCGTCTCGAACTCTGACTTGTTCTCGATATTGCCCACTATCTCTCCCACAGGCGAACTGCGATTCACGCCCGCGGTAAACGCCTTCGGCTCGGCCATGCTTGAGTTGCACGTGGCCGACGCGGAGCTATCGAGTAGTAGGCAAACGTTGACCATAACGATCGCACCAGTCAACGACCCGCCGAGCGATCTAGCGATCGCGTCAAACATCATTAGCGAAAACCTACCCGCTGGTACTCTCATCGGCACACTTTCGGCCACAGATATTGATTCGCTCGCCGGTCACTCGTTTCGCCTCGTGTCGGGGGCTGGCGATGATGACAACGCCGCCTTCACCGTGAACGGCTCCGAACTGAGAACCGCCCGCAAGCTGGACTTCGAGAGCCGATCGCAGTTGAGCATTCGCGTGCAAACAGCGGACTCTCACGGAGCGACGGCTGAAAAGATCTTGACCATTGCCGTCAAGGACTTGCTAGAGATCGAAGCAATCATTGTGGGCGATGGTTCCACGCAACGTTCGATTGTCAATCAAGTGCGCATCGTTCTCGATGGCCTGGCCCAAATAGATACCGGTGCTTTTGTGGTGACTCAGCGCGGTGCCAACGGTGGCATCGTACCCACGACGCCCATCGTATCCACCAACACCATACCCGGCAAGACAGTGATCACGTTGCTGTTCGAGGATTCTACGTATGTGGATGCCGTCGGCTCTTTGAAAGATGGCAACTATGACCTGACCATTTCCGGAGCGTTGATTTACAGACAAGATTCAGCGGTGGCAGAAAACTGGCTGGACGCCGATCAGGATGGTTTGCCTGGAGGAAGCCGATTCTTTGGTCGCGATGTTAACAACCAGCCGGTGGCCGCTGATGCATTCTTCCGCATGCTGGGCGATAGCGATGGCGACCGCGATGTCGATGCTCAAGACAACGCCCGGTTCAGTTTGACGTATCGCAAAACTCGCACATCAACTGGCTTTAATCCGAACTTTGATTTTGATTCCGACGGTGATGTCGACGCGCAGGATTACGCAGCTTTCAGCCTGCGATTCCGCAAAACACTTCCACCACAATAAGACTTCTTTATGAGCTTGAGTTCACGCCATGTCATGTATTAGCCGCTACTATGTTCTCAGCGCCTGCGCATCGGCATTGATCCAGACGGTCACGCTGGGATTATTGTTGACAATAGGTGCCACAGCCAACGCCGGAATGATTCTGGGGTTTTCTAACGATGGCTCAGTTACGCAGTTTGAAGCTGGCGCTAGTTCGACAGTGGATGTTCCGATCTACCTCATTCAACAGGCCGGTGAGAATCGGCTGGCCAACGACGGCATCATCTCGTTCGGACTGGCAGGCCGTTTTGAAGGCAGTAACGTTACCATCGAGGGCTTTACATTCGCTTCACAGTTTCCAGACTTTCGCGAGTTCTCGGTCACGGGTAACAGTTTTCAAGTGTTTGGTAACGTGCCATTTAACGTGGGTGGTCCCAATCCAGGTTTGGTACCGGCCAAAGGTAGCTCTGTACTTCTGGGCACCATAAATCTACGCACGACCCGGGACGGATCGACCTTGTTTCGCTTGGGCGACTACGATCCCAGCCAACCCTCTTTTTCCGACTTCTCGTTCGCTGGCGCGTCGAGCGCCGATAGTCTCGACCATATTTTGTTCGACACTGATGCGCAGCGCAGCTATTCCTTCACCGTACTGCAAATCACGTCCGTCCCAGAACCGGTGAATTTAGCCGCCGGTTGGTTTTTGGCACTAGCCGCTTGGAGATCAGTAAACCGGAGATCGCGAAAAGCGGCCAAGGGAATTCGTCCCGTAGGGACAGAATTCTACACCGCGAGAGGAAAGTGAAACGCGAGAGATTAAATTGGGCTGGCGCAGCAGCAGAACTAACCCTCCCGAGCGCAGCGCCAGGGAGGGTCGAAAAATAGCGTCAGCGAATTTTTCGGGGAGGGCGCGTGCGCCGCACAGACGAGTTCTCAGCGAAGTGCTTCACGCCTGGTTAGTCGAGGCACTCAGCCCTCCCCGACCAAGCCCATGGGCGACGAGAACTCGAATTCGGATCTTGGCCAGCGCTCAAGCAGTGGTTAATCCAACGATACGCCTCCACCGTCTGGCGACGGTGGCTACGACTTCGGCTTCCACCGACTGGCGACGGTGGCTACCAAAACTCTTGCGCACTCTCTTCTCTCGCGGTGTAAAATCTAATGGAAACTTTACTTGACGCGGCCCTGCTGAGGCGGCCGTTCTGGCCCGAAAAAGAGACCGTGGGCAGTAGTCAGCGGTACCAACAAGTGAAATGCAATACCACGAACACGCGCACAGACGCTTACCCGATGGTGAACTCGCCGCGCGTGCTCGATGACGCCCGCCGTTCGTCGAGGCGGCGCGTAACTCCAAGCGGTAGGAGGAATTGAATGTTTAAGAGCGGACTCATTTCAGCGTTGATACTGGGAGCTATTGCAACTCAAGCGAACGCACAACCGGCAGAAACTGCCAAGGCATTAGACTGGCAAGCTCGCTCGCACCATTCGATGCTCTCGAAAAAAGAACTAATCGCTGATAAGAGAATCAAGGTCCAAGACAGGCTCGCAATCCTAGACTTCGAGGCAGGCGCTGTCTACTTATACTGCAAGGAGTCTGGTGCGCTGCTCGACGCTGTGCCTACAAAAGATGCTTACAGTGTCTTGATTTTCCCAGAACCTTCCGCAACGAAGTTTAACTTTAAAAAAATCACCCCACATGACCTGCAAAATGAGGGAATTGATGTCGAATTACTTCAAAAGGTTTTGAAAATGAACAGGGGGCGAGGAATGAGTGGACCGAGCACTCCCTTTACGCTGGACATTCGAATCACCGCCAAAGTCAATCGCGACAAAGACTCAATCACAGCTTCTCCGCCGTAAATTGAGACGGATCATGAAACGTACGTAAGTCGCCGACACCTGTTGTGGTCATGGAGAATCATGCGCGGCGACGGCGTGATCTCAGACATTCGTCGGATAAGAATGGAATGTAGTGATGCAGAATGATCCTCCAGTGTTTCCCGTTGGCGACTTTGTTTCGCTCGCTGATGTGGACAACGATATGCGACGCGCCTGGATTGTGGACCTCGCGCAACTTCCTTCGCAACTCCGGCAGGCCGTAGCAGGCTTGTCCGAATCTCAGCTCGACACGAAATATCGCCATTGGACAATCCGGCAAATCGTACATCATATCGCCGATAGCCATGTAAATAGCTATATACGATTCAAATGGACCCTCACCGAAAGCACACCCACCATCAAGGCATACGACGAGAACCTGTGGTCAGATTTACCCGAATCCCGAATCGGGAGTATCACTCCTTCGCTACAGTTGCTCGATGGTCTTCACGCACGTTGGTGTCAATTGTTGGAAACCCTTCCGCCTGCCAGTTACGAACGGGCATTTGTCCATCCAGCTACGAGAGCAACAGTCACACTGAATTCGGCGTTGGCATACTACGCCTGGCACGGGAGGCATCACACCGGACAGATTCTCTGGCTGCGTGATGCGCGGCGAGTCTGACGCTAAACGACTGACGAACCATCAAAGAGGAAATCGTTTGAACTAACCCTTCCAAGCGCAGCGACAGGGAGGGTCGAAAAATAGCGTCAGCGAATTTTTCGGGGAGGGCTGCGTGCGCCGCACAAGCCAGGCCCGCAGCGAAGGGCTTCATGCCTGATTAGTCGAGGCAAGCGGCCCACCCCGACCAATTCGGATCTTGGCCAGTGTTACCACCGTACAAGCAATGGTTGATCCAACGTAACTCTTCCACCGTCTGGCGACGGTGGCTACGGATCGGCTTCCACCGTCTGGCGACGGTGGCTACGGGTCAGCTTCCACCGTCTGGCGACGGTGGCTACAGGGAGGACTGAGATTTCTCCAGGGCCCGCGGGGACCTTGCAGGGATTTAGGCGTAAAGGCACCCCTGAAAGGCCTCGCTGGGCATGGAGCCATCCACGTTTGCAAGCATAGCTGTGCCGAGTTATCGCAGAACAGCTGTACAAGACCGTGGGAAGCTTAGGAGTCAAAAAGATTTCGGGCGAAAGCTCTTTCAGTTCTCCTACTAGCAAATGGTGCCTATTTTCGAAAACCTAACACCGGAAGAAAAAATTTCGATAATCTGTGCTAAAAAGGACCGGGATATTGCCAAACGCTTAACACCATTACCACTTCGCCTAGACTGGCTGTTCTGTAGTAATTCGCTCGTTTGAGTTTTCGCCCGATATGCCAGCCTTGAATCCTTCCATGAATGCGCACGATCCCAAGTTCGATACGCGGATCAGCCTGCTTGAACGCCTCCAGGGAACTGGTGCGTCGGATGCGTCCTGGCAAGAATTTGTCAGCCGCTATGCCAACTTGTTGAAAAGTTGGTGTCGACATTGGGGCGTAGGCAGTGCCGATATCGATGACGTCGTTCAAGAAACCTTGATCGCCGTTGTTTCTAGCTTGCCAAGCTTTGAACATCGCGGCGCAGGTAGCTTTCGCGGGTGGATGAAAACCATCGCTCGACGTTGCTTTGCCCAACTTATCAAACACTATCAACGCAATCCGGCCGCAGGGGCAGCCACCATCGATGCCAGTGAACTGGCCTGCGAAAAACTCGTCGATAGCTTCGATCAAGAGGCCCAACGCGAACTGTTCGCCCTCAGCGCCCAAGCGGTTAAACAACGCGTTGCCGAATCAACCTGGCTATGCTTCGAAATGTCTGCCATCCAAGGGATGTCCGGCGCAGAAGTGGCCAATGCACTGGGTCTAAATGTCTCCACCGTCTACGTCGCTCGCGGACGCGTGCAACGCATGATCAGCGAAACCATCGCCGAACTAGATGCCGAAGTGCAAACCTAATGCAAAGCTAGCATTTGCGAAGCGGTGGGCAACAACCCAGACCGCTCGGCTTGCCCAACTCGCCTGTACGTGTGCACGTGTGGTTTTGCCGAGTCGCGGAGCGACACGGCTACAAGGAGCGGCTACGTTAACACGCCCTTGACCAGTTCGCCATGGATGTCCGTCAAACGCATGTCGCGACCCTGATAGCGATAGGTCAATCGCAGATGGTCGACTCCCAACAAGTGCAAGATGGTCGCATTCAAATCATGGACATGCACCGGATCTTGCGTAATGTTGTAGCAGTAGTCATCCGTCTCGCCGTAGGTCAGCCCCGTGCGCACGCCCGCACCGGCCAGCAAAATCGTGAAACACCGCGGGTGATGATCGCGACCGTAATTGGTAGGCGTCAATTCACCTTGAGAATAAATCGTGCGACCAAATTCGCCACCCCACACGATCAAGGTATCATCCAACAATCCGAGCTGGGCTAGATCTTTCAGCAGCGCCGCCGTGGCTTGATCGGTATCCTGACACTGGCCTCGAATCGCCGCCGGCAGACCACCATGGTGATCCCAACCCATATGAAATAACTGAATGAATCGCACGTCGCGCTCAGCCAACCGTCGGGCGAGCAAACAGTTGGCCGCGTAACTGCCGGGTCGTTTCACATCCGGCCCGTACATATCCAGCACATGCTGCGGCTCGCCGCTGGTATCTAACAACTCCGGAACACTCGACTGCATGCGAAACGCGGTCTCATATTGTGCAATCCTGGTCTCTATTTCCGGATCGCGCAACTGCTGAAAATGCTCGGCATTCAGCGCGGCTAATCGGTCGAGCGTGCTGCGCCGCGTCTGGGCCGAGACACCGGGCGGGTTGGAGAGATACAAGACGGCATCGCCCGCGTTACGGAACTTGACGCCCTGATGTTGCGAAGGCAAAAATCCAGCTCCCCACAAGCGATCGTACAAGGGCTGGTCATCTTTACGACCGCTGCCGAACGAGGTCAGCACAATATAGGCCGGCAGGTCTTGATTCTCGCTACCCAAACCATAGCTCAGCCAGGCTCCAATGCTCGGCCGGCCGGCCAACTGCGCGCCCGTCTGGCAAAAGGTGATAGCTGGATCATGATTGATCGCTTCGGTGTGCATGCTGCGAATCATGCACCAACGATCGGCCTCTTGCGACATATGCGGCAGCAGTTCACTCATCCACATGCCCGATTGGCCATGCTGAGCAAATTTGAACGTCGATGGTGCCACCGGGAATTTCTTTTGCCCCGACGTCATGGTCGTCAGACGTTGCCCACGTCGAATCGACTCTGGCAAATCCTCGCCACGATGCGCTTCAACGGCCGGCTTGGGATCGAACAAATCCATTTGCGACGGGGCACCCGATTGAAACAAATAGATGATACGTTTGGCTTTGGGAGCATGATGCGGCAAGCCCGGCAGCTGAATCGCCTGACGTTCTCTCGTCTTTTTCTCCGTGGCTTCAACCCGACTACTTTGTCCTAACAACGTAGCCAGTGCCGCGGCGCCCAATCCGGCGCTACCGGCCCGCAAAAAGATGCGCCGATTCTCTCGCAGGGCAAATTGCTTCAATTGATCCGAGGCTATTTCGAACATGCTAGGTCTCGATGAGATGTTGATACCAGGGGACGAGCGCCAAGTCTAAGGCTCGCCAATCGAGGCAAAGATCATTTTTGATAGATCGGCAAGTAATGATACTTGACTGATAAACTAAGTACGGCCAGGCTGGTCGAGTAGACTTTGCCTGCGCCGCCCTCTTCACCGCTGGGGGCCGTCCATGAGCCATCGGGTTGTTGTCGATCCAGCAACATTTGCTTGACCAATCGATCAGCCGTTGTCGCATGCTCACCACCGCGTTGGTACATACCCTGAGCGTAATAGTAAGTGCCGTAAAAGAAGAAGCGTTCATTCCATTGAGGCGGATGGGCTAACAACCAATCGGCTGCACCGGCCACCAATGGCGATTCATACTCACCACAGACTTGCATCGCCAGCAATCCCGCCGCCGTCATGGTGTAGGTCGGATTGTTCTGATCGGGAATGTAGCTGAAGCCAGCCGGGCCGCCGATCGGCACTCCGCGCGAATCCAGTCGTGAAGTATACGAGCGCTTCAAATAATCGATGGCTTGCTGAATCGATTCTGCGGGAACATCCAAGCCATCGTTTTTGGCTGAACGCAGTGCCATCAACTGCCAAACCGAGACCGACAAATCTGAATCATTTGAATTGGGCGTATATCGCCAACCGCCCCGGTCTTGCACGCGCTTGGATTGCCGCTGCGCACTCAAGATCAAGTTGATCGCTTTCTGGCAACGATCATGGATCAATGCATCTTGTTCGGCGTTGGCTCCCATACCCAACATCTCGGTCAGCATCAACGAGGTGATGCCGTGTCCATACATCCGCGAGCCATCGCGATTGCCGAAGTAGCCATCTTTATCTTGACGATCACCGGTCAAGACGAAGTTGAGCGCCTTGCGCATGGCCTCTCCGCGTGGCGAATTTTCCGAAGTCGTCGCGCCCGCGCTGGCCATGGCCATAATGGCCAAGGATGTCATGGTCGTTTCATTTTGATGTTCGACAATGGCACCATCGGCGCGTTGCTTGCCCAGCAGATACTTGATCGCGCGTTGCACGGTCTGATCTACCGTATCAAAGTTGTCTGCTGGATCCTGGGCATGCACTGACGCAACCAGTCCTAGCGCCGACAATATGATCGGCATGACGAACCATACCGACCCAACGCGCAGCCAACAGCGGGCAGTTATCTTCATCCAGCTCATTTGCCGTGCCCTCGCTCAGATAGGACTCGAAAATAGGTCTCGACTGAGTTTCGATACTGCGGTGCGATGTTTTGTCGAGCGGACTCGATCGTTTGCTCGGCGGCCTGTTCGCGAAGCTTACCCCAATCTTCACCTGAACGACGATCGACGCTCATCACTCGCACGCTGGAGGGCGGGGCGGCTTTGGTATCGGCCGTGTTGGAAGTCATCCGCGAGGAAGCAGTCGACTGTCGATTCTGGGCGCGCTGTTTGTTCATCTGCTCAGCCAACTGCTGGGAGGCGTCTTGCATACTGGCCGTTTGCGAACCCTTTTTCTTTTGATTGCTCGGCGAAGCCTGTTGCGAACTGGATTGATTGTTCTCATCTTCCGACTTACCGTTTTCGCTATTGGACGATGGCTGCCCTTCGTTGGGTTCTTCTGGCTGGTCGCTGGCCGCCTCACTCATTTGGCGGTCGAGTTCATCGAGCATACGGGCGAGCATCTTGGGGTCAAGCGGCACGCTGGGTTCTGCGGGCGCTTCGATGGCTTCGTCTTTCGCAGCCCCTGGTTCTTCGGGTTGTGGCTGTTCCAGCATCGCTTTGAGGTCGCGCACCCGAGCGCGCAGCTCTGATTCTGCAGCACTAACAGCTTGCCGCGCGGCCAGCGAGGCCGCGGACGAGGCGGTGTCTTTAAGCTCCGTGGACTTCTCGTGGGCTAAAGCGCTGGCGGTGGCTTCGGCGGCGGCGGTGGCCAGTTGCTCCTGCGCGGAGTGGACTTCAGCCTCTTTGGCCTCAGACACCCGAGCGGCTTGCTGGCCGATACGTTCGGCCGCTTTAGGATGTTCCAAGCGTTCTTCATGTCGCGCGGCCCGCTCCAAGTTTCCAGCCACGCCACCAACACTTTGTTCGACCCGGCCTTGCTGCTGCTCGCCCGATTGCAATTGATTTTGCGCCACCGCCAGTTCGGACATCCAACCCGTGTCGGCCAGCGCCTTCTTCAATTGCGCGGCGATGTCTTCCGAGGTGCTGGAGGCAGTTCGTGCGAGCCGCGTGGCCAGTTCGGCCGTTGGGTTCTGACTCTTCAATTCGCTCGTCTTACGCGCGCTCATTTCCTGCTGGGCCTGCTTGGCCACGGCCAGTCGATCTTTCAGCGCGGTCTCTCGTTGCTTGGCCAATTGCAACTCACGCTCCGACCGCAACACTTGACGTTCTACCTCCAGCAAACGCTTGGCGAGATCGGCGTTTTCTGGTTTGGCTTTAGCCTGTTTCTCTAGATCATCGCGAGAGCGCTGCGCATTGCGATTGAGGGACTCGGCATTGCTGGTGGCATTCTTGGCTTGTCTGGCGCGTTGCTCGTGCGAGCGTACGACTGACTGGGCACCGCGCGACTGTTGCTGCAACATGCGTCGCTCCCAATCTTCCATTTCCCGTTTGCGATTTCGCAGTTCTTGCTCGCTAGCATGAACAGGCTCTTCCGTGCTGGGCTGAAGTTTATCGGCTACGCTACCAAATTCTTTTTGAGCGGCTTCAAGGCTTTTGACGATCGCGTCTGCCACACGTTGCAAATCTTCCAATGGCAAACTGTTGTGAGCCGCACTGGCATCCGCGATCGTTTGCTCAAGTTGATCTTGCAGTTGGTTGAGCCGTTGCTGAGGCTCACGTGCGCCGGCGCGGCCCGCGACAGAACTAGCGTCATTGGACAATTGTTGCATCCATTGGTGCATGCGTTCGTTGGCCGCTTGAATGTCTTGTTGCAACAAGAGCTTGCGAGCCGCATAGGCCGGATCGGACTGTTCCAATTGAGATTGCAGAGTGCGTTCTTGATCGGCCGAGTAGTTCAATGACTTGACCGATTCGTCGACAGCCTGTTTCGAGATATCGCTCAGTTCTTCGCGCATGCGAGCGTTACGATTGAGTTCGTCCTCTAATTTCTTGAGCACTTGTTGAGGATCCCCGCTGGCCAACTTGCTCAAGGACTCGGCCGTCTTGTACCATTCGTCCATCGCGGCCATTTCTTGATCGCTGGCCATTTTCTGCAGCGCTTGACGCGAATCAGCCAATTCGGCTTCGGGTAAATTGCCGGATTGCAAGCGTTCGAAGTGGTCGGCGATTTGCTCTAGTGCGGCGCTAGCTTCGCCTTGAGCTTTTGCGGCTTTTTCCAGCGGTTGGGCAGCAGCCGTGGCGTTGCTCGCCTCAGCGGCCGGTTTGAGCGATTCGCTGATTTGCTCACTGGCCGTATCGATGATTTGCTGACTAGTATCAGCATCTTTGGCGATGGCTCTTTGGCCATCATCCAGCAGATCTTGCACGGCCGCCATTTCTGTGAGCGCGTCGCGCAGATCGTTGATCGGCTCGGTTGCCTGTTGCTGATCGCCGGCCAATTGGTCCAGTCGGCTCTTCAAATCAGGCACTTCATCAGCGGCTGCCGCTTTGGATAACTTGTCCGTCTCTTGTTGGAGCTGGCTGGTTTGTTCGGCTGCTTTGCGCGCCAGTTCGGGTACGCTGGGAGCTGCTTCCATGAGATCGACGCGAGCCGCCCGGGCGATCGTGTCCAGTTGGGCCCGGGCTGCATCCAATTGAGTTCGCATCTCGGTCAGTTCAGCCTGCGCGGACGCTTGGGCATCAGCCGACCAGCGCCGAGCTTGAATCTTCTGTCCGGCATCGCCGGCGGTTTGATCGTTGCGAATGCGATCGACTTGTTGAACCAGGGCAGGGGAGATACCAGCATCGCGCAGGGCGCGCGAGGCTTGCTCCAAACGTTGCTTGAAGGCATCCCAGACGCGAGGACTCTCCGTGCGCGCGTCAATCGAATTTGAGTTCCAGCGTTCGATCTGCTCCAAGTCGGCCAGATGTTTGTTGGCTTCTGTCACGTTGTGGATCGCTTCCAACTTTTTCACCGCCGCCACGGTCTTATCTAACTGTTGAACTTGAGCACTTGAAATCTGCTCTGGCGACTGGTCCAACATTTGTCGAGTGGCTCGAATAGCGTTGCCCAGGTCGCTCACATGATAGGCATCGCTGTCACCGCGAGCTTGCTCGAGTTCTTTGCGATGCTGCAATTGGTCCAGTCCTCGCGCGAACTCATCGCGTAACTCGGGGGTAACCGGAGCATCGCTGGCTTTCAAAGCCGCCAAGGCTGATTTGGCCAGTTGGACCAGCGCGCTGGAGGCTGATTCGCCGCGGGCATCTAACTCGCGACGACCGTTATTGATCTCACTCTCCAAGGCACCATCGATCGCCATGACGGACTGATGCTGTTTGACTTCAGCCAGGACTTGCTTGGTGAATTCTTTAAAATTGGGATTGTCATCCGTTTCATTGGAAGCGCGCTCGATGCGTTCGGACAATTGCCCTGACCATTCGATCCAGCCTCGCAGACCTGGTGCGGCCTGTTCGCGCAACAGCGGTGAACGATCGACCATGATCTGTTCCAGCTCGCGCAGTTGACGAGCCACGACCGCCTGACGGCGTTTGAGCTGGGCGGGAGTCTCCGATTCAGAGCTGGCGGCCAACTGCTCTTGAAAATCTTGAACGACGCTCATGCCACGCGCCACTTCGCTCAATACATCGTGCGACACAAATTCGCGGAAGCGGCGGTCCAGCACACTGGCCGCATCAGCGATCTTCTCGCTGGCAGATCGCAATTTATTGATCTGTCCGCGTTGCTGATCAGCCTTAGCATTACTTGACACATCAACTAATTCGGACAACTCTGACAAATCGTGGCTCAATTGCGATTCGATACGTGCCAAGACTTGTCCGGTACGTTCGAGTTCTTCCAGGCTGACAGAGTCTTGTGACTGTTTGAGATGCTCAGCCACTTTTTCGCGCAGTTGTTTGGCATTGGCACCTGCCTGCTCGCTCAACTGAAGGCTCGACTGCTTCAGTTCCTCTAGTTTGCTGGGGCGCAAATCGCTGTCAGGCGCTAGCTTGACCAATTCTTCTTGCAGCTCTCGTATATGTTTGACTTGCGGCTGGACTTGCTCAGCAAATCGACGCAGTTCCCCGGCCAGTTCGACGCGTTGCTCGGTCGCCGGACGGCGTTGGGGATCGATCGCCGTGCTGGAGACGATTAATTCGATAGGTGTTGATACAGCGGGCTGGCCCGCGCGGTCGGTCGCCTGTACGGCCAAACGCACGGTATCGCCCACGCGTGGCTTGAGCTGCAACAGATCCAGATCGGTGGCGATGGTCACCGGCTTGCCTCGCAGCGTTCCGGGGCCCATCTCACTGCTACCGGCTTCACTACCATCCTCAGCGGTCTGACCTGTCGCTGCTCTACCGCCGTCGGCTGGACTAGCTGCGCCGTCTTTGGGCAAATCAAACATGAAAGTTATGGGCGGTTCGCCATTAACACTGGTGATCAGCATGGCATCTTGCAATGGCAATTCATCTTCGACCGCAATGGCCAGTGAGATCAGTTGGTTCGGTTCAACGACCAGCATATTGGCTTCGGGTTTGACCCACGTTAGTCGTGGTGGATCATCGTTGATGGCCCTCACCTGGTACTCGGGACTGAACGCATTGGTAAACCGCGTTTCGGCCGATTCCAAATGCACGCGATATGAGAAATCGCCATCCACTGCCAATTCGGCGCGAAAACGACGATTCACCAACTTGGCCTCTTCGGCTGGATCCTCGATGGATTCTGTAACCGGGACTGGCTGCAATTCGATCTTCTTGGTGGAGGTGGCCTCGGCCAGGCTCAACTGCAACCAGCCTTGGCTGATCGCTTGATTGCACAGGATCTCCAACTGGATGCGACTTCCGCGCAGCGCTTCGATATCGCCTTCTGTGCTGGAGCGTTGCAGTTTCGGTAATTGACTGTAGCTGGGTTGCACGATCTGCATGTGAAACATGTCGACTTGCGGGCGTGGTCGACTGGTCAATCGATACCAGGGTGTCTGGGCATCTTCGGCGATTATTCGATACTCAATGGGCTGTTCGCCCATCGTCACATTGGCCGAGTAAGTCAAATCGTCGGCCGTCAATTCGACCGCTGTAGCACTTTGGGCCGTAGCATTCTGAGTAGTAGCCGGCAGCGGTTTGCTTGGATCAGTGCTCGTACTAGTAGTGCTCGTATTCGTAGTGTTATTAGTATTAGCAGCGATTGGCAGACGCGTAATGCCGCGCATGCTCAAGCGGTCCAGTTCGCCAGCGATGCGAGTTTCCAACCAGACGCTGTCTGGTAGCGGACCGCGCACGCGGGCTTCGACAGCGGCCACAGCACCGCCTGGCAAGAGTGTTGAAGCTGGTTGCGGATTGAGGATCTCGATATCAAAACGTGAGATGCGACCCAGATTCGCGCCGGGCAACAGGGCACGGGCTACGCGATGAGGCCAATGCAAGCCAGGTACCCAGGCCAACCCAACGGCCAACCCGATACCGACACAGGCCGCCAAGACGCCGCGCGCGATGGTTGACCAGGGCAGCAAACTTCCGACGCGGACTGGCTCAATCGCTTCGGCTACTTGCAGCTGCACGCGGCGACGAAAACTCATGGAGCTCAAGTTGTTGGCTGGGCTGTCCTGACTTAACTCAACGGCCGACAAGAGCTGCTCGTGCAAGCGCGGATCAAGTTCTTCAAAATGTTTGGCTGTTGAAGGTAGAGATTGATGGCGGCCAATGCGCAGCGCCGTAGCCACCAGGCAACTGGCCAGCGCTGCATAGATCGTCAAGCTCAACAGCCAGCGAACGCTTTGCGGAATGACCAGGCTGGCATCGACGATAATGACCAACAGCAAGCAGGCCAGCCCCATCAATAGAGCCACGGCGATACCTTGGGTTGTTTCGAGCAACCGCCAACGTCGCCTGAATTGATCAAGTCGCTCTCGCGTGACTGGTTCCAGCGTCGCACTCATATTAACCCCGCTCTTTTTCTGAGCCACCAC
>JADLDX010000459.1 GCA_020846515.1 Pirellulaceae bacterium | reverse complement strand
TTCACTCCCCAGGCAACACCACAGTTCACTCCCCAGGCAGCTCCGCAATTCGCGCCGCAGATACCAGAGCAGACTGCGCGGCAGACAATACAGCAGTTCCCACAACCATTCTTGGCACCTGCGACGGTGGGTGAAAACGCAGTATCCATACTTGGAGGCCTGCCAACACCGGTTACGGAGCAAGTTTATCCGAACCAGGCTGAAATGAGTGTCATGGGAAATGCCGAGCCCACTTGGCAATTCAATTTCCAAAACGCTCCATGGTCGATGGTCATTCGCAACTTCGCAAAACAAAACGGTCTGGCTTTGCAGATGCTGTCAGAGCCCACCGGGGCGTTGACGTTTGTAGACGAACGACCTTATGCGACCTCTGAGGCGTTGGACTTGCTCAATGACTACTTGTTGGCTGAGGGATTTTTGTTGGTCCGCAATGGCAACAAACTGACCGCCGTATCAGCAGGTGGCCAAGTGCAAGAAGGTATTGTGCCCTTTGTGCCATTGCGCCAGGTCGAAGTGCTGGGACGAAACGAACTAGCTTCGGTAGCCATACCAATCAAGTCAACCGATGCGCCAGTGGTGCTCAACGATATTCAGCCACTGCTGAGTCGAGTGGGTCGAGCGCAAGTCGTCTCCAATTCGAGTCGTCTAGTCGTCACCGATACCGGCGCCTATTTGCGTAGGGCCCGTGATATCCTGGGTGGGTATGGTCTAGCGGCCAGCGACATGCAAACGGTCGTCGTGCATTTAAAAAACACGACGGCCGAGAACATGGCAGCGACCATTTCGGCGCATGTTGGTGGCGCCATGGCCGGTGGCCCGACTGGTGCGAGTGCTGCTGGATTGGCTGACGGATCAGCTGGTGGGCTAGGTGCTGTACAGCCGGCTTCATTCGTTTCTGGCGGCGCTGGTCTAACACCAGCTGGACGCGTGATACCAGATCGCGAGACAAACAGTCTTTTGATCAGTGGCACTCCGGCGGAAGTAGCCGAGATTCAGTCGTTGGTATGCCAACTTGACCAAGCGCGCGCCCAAGTAGTGCTGCAAGGTCTGATACTCGAAGTCAACCTCGGCAATATTCGCGAGTTAGGCGCTGAACTTGGCCTGCAAGATAGCGTACTGTTCAATCGCAGCGTCATCGATAATCTGGTCACCCTGCAACAGACCAATACGGCGCCCAACGGTGTGCAAACCACCAATCAACAGGTTGTCTCGCAAACATCCGCGCCTGGATTCAACTTTAACAACCAACCATTGGGCAACAATACGGCCGTCCGTCCCAATGTGCTCGGTTCTCAAGGTCTGTCCAATCTCGGTGTTGGCCGAACCAATGCGCAGCTGGGCTTTGGCGGTATGGTGTTGTCAGCCGGTTCCAATTCAGTGAATCTGCTATTGCGTGCTTTGCAAGCCAACTTCGAAGTGGACGTGCTCAGCCGTCCACAGATTCGAACCGTCGATAACAAAGAAGCCTTCATTCAGATCGGCCAACAGGTGCCTGTTGTCGATGGCGTGAACATCACGGCCGTAGGCACTGCTAACCCTATCATTCGACAGGATCAGGCTGGGATCATCTTGAAGATGACCCCCAACGTCAGTCCGGATGGCATGATCCAAATCAAGGTGATCGCTGAGAAGAGCGCTTTCAAGCTGGCCCCTGGTAGCGGTGTGCCGATCTTTACGGATGCCCGCAACGGTACGGTCATTCAGGCTCCGATCAAAGATATCACCACCGCACAGGCTACCATCAGCGCCCGCGCCGGACAGACAATTGTGCTAGGCGGTATGATCACGCGCGATGAAGAGACGATTGAACGGCGAGTGCCGGGATTATCGCGTATTCCATTACTCGGTCGCTTGTTCCGCTACGACTACAACAACGTTACGCGGAAAGAGTTGTTAATTTTCCTGACACCGCATCTGATTACCGACGACGCAACTTCGGACATGTACAAGGATTCCGAGATCAATCGCATCCATGCGCCGCTGGAACGAGCCGCCGAAATTCACGGCAATCTGCTGACCGTACAGCCCGAAGAAGTCATCGTCGAAAATCAATAAGCGGTTCGTAGCCACCGTCGCCAGACGGTGGACGCGTCTTTCGGCGAAATCCACCGCTTGGCAGCGGTGGCTACCGAATGGCGCTGTCCAACTAAAGCAGCAGTTACTGAGGATTTGCGTCGGTGGGCTGCACTTCGCGTGTGCGGGTCAATTGAGTCGGACCATCGATGTCACGCGCAGGTAACGTTGTGGACAGGCGAAAACCCTGAGCTGATGGGCTGACTTCGACTTGCACGCGCGTCAAACCAAGTTTGCGTGCTAGCTCCTGAGTTGCCGGTTTGGGCTGACCACCGGCGGTGCTCACCAATACCGATCCGCTCAGCCAGCTGGCCGGTTGTGGTCCACCTGGCGCAACCATGGCGGTTAGGGTCTCATGGCTGTTGGTACCGAAACCAACCAGCAAGGCATGGGACGTGGTCGCAAAGTGGATCGTTAACTGCTCACCAAACAATTCGCGCATGATCGAGAAGTCTTTGTCGATCGGCAATTCTACGCGATGCAAATTCATATCGTTCGAGGAGGGGACATTCAATTGCAGTTTGAGTGGCGCTCCTTCGGCCACAGCTGCTTTTAGTAGCCGCTGAATATCTCCATCCAGTTTCGCAGAATTGGCAACACGCACGCCGCAACCGATCACAGCCTGACTGCCATCTTCTTGAACCAGTAGTGAACCTTGTAGGTTGTTCAGCGCCATAGCTTCCACACTATGGCGAGCCAAGACACTGGCGCTATCCTGCAATACGCTCAGACCTGAGTTGTTTTCGATTTGGTCACCGGCGAATATCCCCTTTACACCTTGCGGAAATTGGGTGGCCCAGGCCTGCACGAAGGTCTTCAGCTCACTCTCCAGCGGTAAATTCCATTGGCATTGAGCAACGACGCCTTCGCCAGTGTTAGCAGCAAAAACAAAAGGCACCGGTCGATTGCCAACGAGATATCGATTCATGACGTCCGCAGTCAATTGAACGCGTGGCGATTCATCTGTTGTAAATCGCAACGTGAGCGTCTCAGAATTGCTGCATAATCCGGCTACACGAGCGCGAACCAGATCGCTAAGAATCGCTGGTATTGCATCGATCGACAGACCGTATTCCAGGTTCTCTTGGGGAACGGCCATCGTCAGGGCCTGCATGGACACAGCGCGCCGCGTGGCAGGGTTTATGTTTCTCCAATCGATGTTGACCACCACACTAGCTTCACTCGGACTGCCGGTGAATTTCGTGGCGGCTGGCCAGCGCACGGACTTGAGAAATCCTGCATTGTCCGCAATGCGTACGCTGCGGCCATTTGGCTGTACAAAGAAACGCAAGCCGCTATCTGCTTTCGTCAACTCGCCGGTTTTTTGGTCAAATTGGAAACCATCTTTGGCGAAGTCAGCCAAGAGGGCTGGATAGTTGGAGACACTCAAATCGACCGCGAACATCGGTACGGTGGAACTGACGGTCAGTACAGCGATGATGGGTTGATTGACATCGATGTGCTGTGCGTAGCTTTCCAGAAACGCGTATGGCCCATTGAGTCCAAACATCTCGCCCTTCTCACCCAAGGCGGCAATGACTCTCTGTAATTCAGCAGCGCTGCGCGCCGTAGCGGTGATCTCCGGAGTTTGGCCTTGGACACTGCCAACGAAGAAACTCATACCAAGGGCGATCACCCATGCGCAGCACAGCCTTACCATCTTCTGCTCTCTTTCGGTTCTTGGAATTTGGCGGGCGGAATTCCAACCGTCGGCCGCACTCTACATATAGGTCGGGTAGGAGAGCAGGATAGTACCGTCTGCCACCAAGGTAAGCTCTGTACGGGCTGTTACCTTAAAGTAACGGAACTCTGCCCGTTGCATCGCAACCTTAGCTTCCAAATAAATGGTATCCCCAGGAGTGGCTATCGATTTTTGACGAATATGACTTTCCGCTAATACACTTAACGGAATCTCCGGCAGGGTGGTCAAGTAATGGGGTTCTTCCAGTCTTTCTGCGACCACGCCCTCTTTGACTAGTCTCTCGATGTTCATCATCAAACCGCTGGCTTGTGCCAGGGCTTCGATGACTAGTGCTCCTGGAAACATCGGCATGATCGGCAAGTACCCCTGCATGGCGAACTCATTCATGGGTACGCGTTTGTAGGCCATGATCATGCGATCCTGCGGGTGATACTCCTTGACGCCATCTATCAACGCCATCGTATCGCGATGGGGAAGCAAGCAGCGCACGGCTTGGTAATTGAGCGAGATGTAGTTCTTGGTTGCAAACATAGACGATCGTCCAATCGAGCAGGTTATGAGGGAGTCAGCAGGCCGTAGTCTTGTTCGGCTCCGGCGCGACCGCCGTCAACGACCACAGTAGTACCAGTGATGAAACCAGCGTCATCGGACGCCATGAATCCTATCACTTTGGCGATCTCTTCTGGCTGGCCCCATCGGCCCATAGGAATTAGCCGCAGCGATTCCGCTATGGCACTGGGCGATACAGCGTCTGCCATTTCGGTACGCGTGAAACCGGGGGCTACGACGAGCGCTCGAACATGATGCGGAGCCAACTCGCGAGCCAAAGAACGTGTGAAACCGATAACAGCCGACTTAGATGTGCTGTAATTGACTTGTCCCGCCCGCGGTGAGATGCCTGAACCGGAGCCGATATTGATGATGACGCCTTGACGTTTGGCGACCATCGTACGACTGACTGCTTTGCAGCAATTGAAAACGGCATCCAAGTTGACTTGCATGACGCGTGTCCAGCTTTTCTCGGTCATCATCATGAACATGCCATCGCGCGTGATACCCGCGTTATTGACGAGGACTTTGATCGGCCCATGTTCTTTCTGAATTCGCTGTACACAACTCTGCGTGGCGTCATAGTCGCTCACGTCGGCTTGGGCGATGGCGCCCTGGCCACCCCTGCGCATGATTTCAGCCAAGGTAGATTCGGCCGACTCTGCATGGGAGACATAATTGACTACGACGAAGTAGCCCCGTTGAGCTAGCTCCAGTGAAGTGGCTCTGCCGATACCGCGGGATCCGCCCGTAACCAAGGCCACCGGGCGTTTTGATTCTGCCTGGCCGGTCATGATGAAGGCAACTCCGACGCAGCTTTGCCCGGTGTTTGCCAAGGGATTTTGGCCATGGTCAACTGACCTTTCGATACTTCTCGACCGTCAACCCATGCGCACACTTTGCAGCGGCACATGTCAGCGCGGCGGAATTCCACAAAGGCTTCCAGTTCGATTTGGTCGCCGGGGAATACCGGGTTGGTGTGCTTGATCTTGCTCTCGGCCAGAATGGTGGCCATGGTCATCACTTCTTTGACTTCAGCCGCAAAATCTTCGGGTGCCACACCTTTTTCCATCAAGTCGTAGATCACCCAACCACAGCCGGCGGCTTGGGCTAAAGCTTCAATGATCAATACACCCGGGAAGATTGGGTTCCCAGGAAAATGCCCCTGAATGAACGGGTCGTTTTGTGCGATGTTCTTGATGGCGACGATCCGGCCTTTTTCATGGTCGTAAGACTTAACCTTATCAAACATCTGAAACGGATAGGCGTGCGGCATCAGCGAGCGAACAGTCAAGCCATCCAAGGCAAAGCCACGATCGGCGGTCGTGAATAGGCTGCTCATTTTGTCATGCTCCGGGCGAAAGGTATGTTGAAGAATTGATTTTGAGTTGACTGAAATCAGTCAGCGGTCGTATGTCAAACCGCCTGACAAGTTGTGGATCAGTTCAGCACGAAGCCCAGATCCGCTTCCACCGCACCGCGACCGCCATCGATCACAATGGACTGCCCAGTCATATAGGCAGCGTCATCGGACACCAGGTAAGCGACCGTGCGGGCAAGTTCATCGGCGTGCCCCCAGCGTTGCAGGGGTGTCATGCGGAAGGTCTCGCTAACAAACTCTGGCGTCAGCGTATCGGTCATGTAGGACTTGAAGAAACCCGGTGCCACATGCAGCACGCGCACACCTTTGTCAGCCACCTCGCGGGCTAGCGAGCGTGTGAAGCCCAGCAACCCAGCTTTGGTCGCGCTGTAGTTGACTTGGCCAGGCATGGCTACCAACGCCGATCCTGAACCGATGTTGATAATCACACCGCGTTTGGCCGCGCACATCTGCCGAATCACTGCTTTGGAACAGTGATACACAGCGTCCAAGTGAACTTCCATCAGCTTGTGCCAGCTTTCAGCCCGCATCATCAGAAAGTAATCGTCGCGAGTCAGGCCCGCATTATTAACCAATATGTCGACGCGTTTGTAGTCCTTGAAGATCTTCGTGAACATCTTTTGGACCTGCAATGGATCGCTAACGTCCGCTTGGATGATCTGGCCGTCACTGCCCAACTCACGAATGCGTTCCAGCGTCTCTTCGGCCAAGGGCGCGCTTTTGTTAGATACGTGGTTCACGACGACAGTCGCCCCTCGCGCGGCCAGATCTTCCGCCATCACACGACCCAGGCCACGTGAGGATCCAGTTACGACAGCAACGCGATTTTCAAGATCCCTCACAGGTCGGCTCCTACAAGTTGGGAACATTCAAGGCGATTCAGCAGGTTTTCAAACTGCTCGGTAAAGTCAGACTTGCGCAAGTCTTCGATACACACGTGAACGCGATTAGGGGGAAATCCGGGCGGGCGGCAGGCTCTTAATCCAGGGCGAAATGCCGGCGGCATGACTTTCTGCCGAGGCCACCTCATAATCTTGAGTGCCCGCGAAATTGCGCCGAACCAGTCCAAACAGGACCCTGCCGGAGCCTAGCTCACAAAAACGTGTGACGCCGAAACTTTGGAGCTCCAGTAAAATATGTTTCCATAAAACCGGGGCAGCCACCTGCTGCGATACATGCCTGCGTAGTACAGCTGGATCATCCTGACGACAGCCAGACAGACTGGTAAAAATAGGCCGCTGGGGTGTTTCGAATGAGATCTTACTAATGTCGGCGAAGATGCGGTCGGACAAATACTGGATACTTGGGGAGTGCCAAGGTCCTGAAACTTCCAGACTGGTGATGTCTCCACCCAAGCGTATCAATTGCCGTTCCATCTGCAACACATTATCAATATCGCCCACGATCGTCAGTTGATCGTCGGCATTCCAGCCCGCGATGTCGACCACGCCGATCATGTCGGCCTGCATGATCGCATCCTGTATCTGTTGGCCGGTTAAGTGAGTAACCGCCACCATCTTGCAGCGTTCTGTCACGGCCAATGACAGCCACTTGCCGCGAACGACGGACACCGATAGAGCATCTTCAACGGTCAGTACACCAGCCAGGTTCAGCGCTGCGACTTCCCCGGCGCTATAACCGGCCAGGGCATCCGGTTCTACACCGTGCTCGAGCAAGTAATGCGCATAGGCCATATTGATCGAAGTCAACAATGGCTCTAGCACCTCAGGCCGTCGCAATTCCGATAGTGGTCCGAATTGACGTATACGATTTAGCGGCAAGCCGCTGAGTTGTTCAGCCATTTCAAGGAACTTACGGGCGGTGCCGAACTCCTTGAGTAGTCCGCGGGCCATGCCAGCACTCTGCGATCCCTGGCCAGGAAAAATCCAAGCTTGCATGACCATTACGACTCCTTGGTGGCAGAGGACAACAATTCGTTCACCGTCCGCGCGTTATCAACTCCAGATACTTCGTAGCGCAAGGCAGTGTCGATGTTTTTGCGTAACAGCCCACGCAATACTTTGCCTGGCCCGACTTCTAAGAACTTGTCGGCACCCAGGGTCAATAGAGTTTCTGTAACTTTGGTCCAGCGGACTGGTGACACAATCTGCTTCTTCATCACAGCCCGGATCTGCTCGGCATCTTCAGCGACTTGACCTGTCACACCTAAGACCAGTGGAACGCTGGGCGTATCGAAATGTACCGTATCCAAAATCGTTTCAAACTGTTCAGCCGCCTGCTTTACAAGTGGGCTATGCCACGCACCACTGACGTTTAACTTGACGCAAGTGCCACCGGCTGCTGTTAGAAGAAGAGCCACTTCGTCCAGCGCGTTGATATCGCCTGAGATGACGGTTTGTGACCGGGCGTTATAGTTCGCCACTACTACAATGCCGTTAGTGACACCTGCCAATATCTCCTCGATCTTTTCAGGCGCCAGATCTTTCACCGCGGTCATACCGCCCTCGGCCGCTTCGTTCATCAAGCGGCCACGTTCCACTCCTAAACGAATCGCATCTGCAAGTGTGATGACACCTGCGGCATACAGTGCGGTGATTTCGCCCAGGCTATGCCCAGCAACGGCCAACGGTATGGCACCACTTTCACGCAATAACTCGACATAGCCAAGCGAAATGGCGACCAGGGCTGGTTGTAATGTGTTGGTCTGTGTCAAACGCGATTCAGGACCTCGCTGAATGATTTCCCCCAAGGGAATACCGCTGCTTTGCTCTGCCAACTCCAACACGGCTCGCGCACTTGCAAACTTGTCCAACAACGCGCGCCCCATACCAATTTCTTGAGAGCCTTGACCGGGAAACAGCCAGACTTGACGATCAACATTAAAACTCATGCTTTTACTCCGGGCTTAAATCTATCTGTCGGTCTGTGCGTTTTACGGAGTGATCTCATGTTGCAGCACTTCTCGAATTTGGCCAACGATATGATGCGGCACATCATCGAGCGGTGATGCCAAGGCTTCGTCGAGATCAACATGCAGCCAGTCGATCAAACCTCTGGGATGCTTGATGTAGTATTGATTGCAGCACTTGCCGACTTCAAACCCATCAATCCTGGAGATGACTTGAAAGTACCCTCGAACCTGCTTGTGCATGACCATGTGGTTACCTCCCATGATGAGCGGCAACTTTGCGAAGTCCGTGCCAGCGAAAAATCATGCAACCTGTGACGGTTGTATTGGTTAGAGGCGGCTATTCTCCAACACGCTCGAAATCGATGTTGTTCGTCGGCAACATGGGGACGCCCCCGACTTCCTACGTGGGGCACCAATGAAAAAAGCCCAGCGAGGTTACCCTGCGCTGGGCTGTTGAGTCTGTCCCATCGTTTAACAGTCAGCCGCAGGCGTACTTGACTTACCGAGGTAACGCGGGCTGATGCTTTGTTGAAGAAACCGCTAGCGAGCCCACGGTTTTTGGCAAAACCGGACGCTAGCGCGTTCCGGATGATCAGCCGGAGACGCGTAGTCCACGGTTTTCGTCCTACATTAAGAACGACGCCGCGGTGAACTCGGGCACGCCTGCCCAAGCTACGATCAAAACCGTCAGTTGATTACCAAGGTCCGCGGACGGGATAAACTCCGAACTGGTCCGTATGGCTGGGCCAACGCGGCGTGCCGAAGAAGCGACCAGATG
>JADLDX010000458.1 GCA_020846515.1 Pirellulaceae bacterium | reverse complement strand
TTGGTGGCTCGAGCAAAGCCGTGTCGCAATCGCGAGCGGCCTTCATGCACCAACCAGGCGATCGCCGGAAACGGAAGTAGCGTTACGGCTGCCAGCATCGGATCAATGGCGATCAGCACGATCGATGTGAAGATGAACATCAGCACATCGGTAATGAAATCGACCAGGTGCATGGAGAGAAAATTGCACAGCCGGTCCGTATCGGAGCTGATGCGCGAGATTAAGTCACCCGTCCGACGTCCACCATAAAACTCTAATGACAATCGCTGCAGATGTTGGTAGGTGGCCACGCGCAAGTCGGAGCTGACCTGCTCGCTGGCTAAAGACAACACAAACGTCTTGGCCCAACCCAAGAGCCAGGCGGCGACAGCGGCGACGGCCAAGAGACCCAGGTACCAGCCGACCGTCCCGCTCGACACACTCTGCCCGTTCTGCATCGGGACCAGCACTTTATCCAGCAGCGGCATGGTTAGGTAAGGCGGTACCAGGCCAGCGGCCGTGGCGGCGACGGTTAGGAGCAGACCAGTAATGATCGTGCTGCCGCGCCGGCGGGCAAATGGCAGTAGTCGACGTAGCGATCGCGTGGCTGGTGGGGCGGCTACTGGCGTGCAACTGGGACAAACCGGGTCGTCGCTGCTCAGCACAAATCCGCACGAAGGGCAGGTCTGTGGCTCCAAATGGTCGGCCACCACATCGCGCGATCGCAACGTCGAATGGAACACGCCCACAAATCGATCAATTTGCACATTCAACGCGGCTGTGAACCACCAAGTAGCCAATGGTTGATCGTGCTGAGTGAGCCTGAGTTTTCCTAGCCCCCCAAGGACTCCAGATTCCAGCCTGAGGGTGGGTTCTAGCGGCCAGCTCTCAAAACTCCGGTCCGTTTGCAAAAACATCAGCCGCTGATTGGACAGCACGAGCAGGCTCTGATGGAAGCGACGTTGTGCGTCCAGGTTCGGAGCAAAAGTAGCCTGGATGACTTCGCCAGTTGCCAGTGGCAAGGGCAAGTAGGCTTCGGGAATGGCGTGTGCAGCCAAGTGGCGCTGGCTTTCAGTCGACATTAGTTACTCACAGATGGCACGCGAATCGCTTGCTCTTTTAACCGTTGGGACTGACCATTGGGCCAAAACAGACAAGTACTGCCTGAGGAAGTCAGTTCGCGATTTCGTAACGCACATCATCAACGTTTTCGCGACTGAAACCACGCCCTAACGGTCACGGACCGACGGTGACTCGGCGGAAGCTCAACCGCGGGTGCCGGCAAATCCGTTTGGCGAACCTGCCGTTTTGGGACGACTGGTGAAGTATGACGAGTTCGTAAAGTGGATGGGTAAACCAGAGAAAATGTAGTGGGGGGACTCTAGCCTTTTGGATGGGCATGGCGATAATAGTGCCTGTCTGGACCAAATCGCGACAGTTTCGCGAAAAGCTTCGAAGGATCCACTTTATCACTTAGGTAGGAAACCGCTTCGGTCAGACATTAGAATTTGCAAGCATTAGCATCGGATACCGATTCGCTTATAGAGCAGATTGGCGGTCAAGCTGGTGGATGCAAAATTGCTCGAAGGTGCACACTCGCTCGATGCGCATGCAAAAAGTGGCATGAGAGTTTAGAGAGTGCAACGCGAGTAAGTAAAAAACTCAAGTTTGGAATGCGTTTGAGAGTTTAGGTTTACGAGCTAAGCTTTCAACGTTGGAAAGTGATGGGCCACTACTCGGGATAGGGTCGTGGCGTTCTAAGAAAACAACCGCCGGCCGAGCCACGACAGCTCAGCGGGTGCTTCACTTGACTTGCCTATGAATGGGCCAGCAGTGAGTTAAGTTATTCGGAGAATCGGTTCGAAAAACTCAGCTTCGCTGTAGCCTGCTCGCTTCCCCTAAAGCCTGCTCGCTTTATTGGCAAATGTCAGCTCATCGGTGTGCCGCCCTGTTGCATGCCTGCCCACAGTCGTCGAGCGACGTGGCCCAATTGTTGGCCAACGCGTACGTCACCTGACTGGGCAAGCCCTAATGGTGGTAGCGCATAGATACGAAGGTTTAACCCCATTCGAACCGATAACTGTATCGGTTACGAAAACTAACTCCGACACAGGCAGTTTCTTCAGCAACACTATGACTAACCAACCGAACGTCGAACAGTTGTCCGTGAGCAAGGTCTTGGCCCTCCGTGGACCAAACCTGTGGGCAAACTTCCCGGTCCTCGAGGCCTGGATCGACTTGGCGGGCTTGAAAAATGCCAGCACTACTTCTCTGCCAGGATTTGCAGAGCGCTTGATGGCTTGGATGCCTTCCCTGATCGAACATCGATGTTTGGCGGACCACCGCGGCGCGTTTGTCGAGCGTCTGGAAAACGGCACTCATCTGGCACATGTGCTTGAGCACGTCGTGCTCGAACTGCAGTCGCTGGCCGGTAACGAGGTCAATTTCGGTCGCACCCACGAGATTGAAGACGCCGGTCTGTATCGCGTAGTCGTCGAGTACGTCAATGAACAAGTTGCCAAGACGGCACTCGAACTGGGCGTGCGTTTGATCACGGCCGCCTTGCAGGGTCAGGCCTT
>JADLDX010000457.1 GCA_020846515.1 Pirellulaceae bacterium | reverse complement strand
TGGTTAAGTCCAGAGCCGAAAAGTCAAGGATCTGCATCGCCCCAGGTCGAACAAGATATTAGTATCTCTCAAATCGGCATAAGCCGCTAAAAGAGGGTATATCACTGCCGAAATCCGGATACAAGCTTTATCACTGGGGAAATCGGAAATATAAAATATCACTACTTTACAGCCAGAGTGGGGATGGCCGATTGTGGGCGATTGGGGCGATGCGGGAGCTTGCGGAGATGGGGGGCGGGAGCGGGGCGAAGCGGAACTGAGTGGCCCTGGTCGCTCTGTGGTCTTGGTGGACTTGGTTGATCTTGGTGGACTTGGTAGGACCCGCGTTTGTCGAAAAAGTCGATCAACGAACGATCGTCATGCGCAAACTGGCCGGACGGTTGTCGAAAAAATAGAGGCAGAACCGGACGGCTCGCGCCGATGCCGCTTTAAATCGATCAAAGCTCGAGCGGTCCGGCTGTTAAACGAGGCTCACACGCATCGAGTCACTCTGCACCCGCAGCGCTGTGGCGATGCTGGAACCGAACTTGTCGGCTTGAATCAAAATCGAAGCTAGAGCTCGCAGGTCATCGACTCCGGTTCGATTGCCGAGCTCCTGCAGCACTTGATTGCGCGCTCGACCCATCTGCAAGTGGAACTTGCACATGCTGAACTCTTCAGCGATGACGTGATAGCTCTTCTTCATTTCTTCATTGACCTTGCGCATGGCCTGGTCGAGACCCAAACCGGCTTCCACGCAGACCACCATCAAGTCCAATGCATCGGGCCGGCCTAAGAAGACTTGCTGCTTACGGCGATTGCCCAAGAACTTGAGGACCAGGGTGGGGGCAAACAAGCCGATGCCACCGATCACCCAAGGTACGACGGACTGGAAGTCCGCAGTACAGGGGTGCCTAACGGGCCATTGGACGCTTCGAATATATCTACCACGTATTGTGGCCCACGGCGCCTCCGGAGTAGATTGGGGTTGGTCTATCAAGCGGCTATACAACTCGATGGCAAACCCCAAAGCTTTATGAAGTCCGAAGAAACGTTTCAAATCGACTCCGTTCGACTCAAGCTCAGCGCGCCGTTAAGCAACACGCACGAGTGGATTGGGCAACGCGAGATCCTCAACCAGTTATTGGCTTGTTGGCTGGTCGTCGACGACCAGGATTTGCCACTGACGCCTCGATTGGTCGGTGTACCCGGCATTGGTAAAACCGCCTTGGCCATGGCGGCTGCCAAATTGCGAGGGCAAGAACTGTATGTGTTTCAATGCACAGCCGACACACGTCCGGAGGATTTGTTGGTCACGCCAGTGCTCAGCCATGACGGCAAAATCGCTTATCATGCGTCACCACTGGTAACAGCCATGCTGCGAGGCGGTGTGTGCGTGCTGGACGAAGGCAACCGCATGAATGAGAAGTCCTGGGCCAGCCTGGCTCCACTGCTAGATCAACGTCGTTATGCGGAATCGATCGTGGCCGGCGTTGTCTTGCATGCGCATCGAGACTTTCGCTGTGCCGTGACCATGAATCAAGACGATTCGACCTACGAGATCCCGGATTACATCCTCTCCCGCCTCCAACCCACCCTGCCGCTCGGCTTTCCAACTCGCCAAGACGAACTGGCCATCCTCCAATATCATTTGCCGTTTGCAGAGCCGGAAATGTTGGCTTTGACAGTCGAGTTCCTGCAACGATCTCACCAACTAAAGCTCGACTTTTCAGCGCGTGATGGCCTGAACATGCTGCGTTACGCTCTCAAACGTCTTGCCCAAGATCGTGAACATCCCATCAGTAAAGACCATGCCTGGCGCGAAGCACTGGAGCGTTGCTTGGGCGAAGACGCACTGAACTTGGATAATCTGGCCAAACGACGACAACGCGAGCTGGGCGCCAACAGCCTGCCACTGGGGCTAGGCGATTTCTTCTTTGACAGTGATGACCCGCTACATCCAGATCACGATGACGACGATATGTAAGCACGATGTCCAGTTTTGGAAGTACGCTATGGCCGATTAAGGCCGCATGGGGCTCTTTAAACTCCGATGCCAACACGGTGGAGCGTTCTAACCAGTCGGCGCGCAAAACACGCCTACCTACTGAGACCGTCAGCCGACTACGTAGGCAAGCGCTGGCGAATATAGTTGGCCAGATCTTGAACGGTGTCCACTTCCAGCACTTCATCGTCGACTCGAATGCCGAAACGCTTTTCGATGTCGAATGTCAGTTCGGCCATGCCAACTGAATCCACACCTACCAGGATTAACGAGTCGCTCAATTGAGGTTGGCCACCAAATTTCTCGGCCAGTTGGATGAGCAACACAGATTCAATCGTTTCCACAAAGCGTCCTCTGGGCTGGGTCGACACGTTCAGTCGTGATCCACGGTAGATTTTAAGACAGGGTAGTTTAATGCATTGGGCGTGACTGCCCCAGAAGGCGAAAATTCTCGGACTTCGCTGAGGCGGAACACGAAATACCAGAGCACGCAGATGACCAACACCACCGTTACCAAGGCTATCATGCTTTCGTTCTGCAATCGATTACCCAGTTGATGCACCGGGTCTTGGGCTCGACTAGCGCGCTCCTGGACCAAAACCCACAGGTCGGTACCGCGACCGGCGTGGCTTTTGTCCAGGGACGGCAATGCCACCTGCTGTATGGCGGCTATCCACTCGCCCTGATACGTCTTGCCATCCGGATGCTGCGCAGCAGGATCACGATAGTTTCGCAAGCCTTCGTTACGCAATTTGGTCAGTTGTCGTTGATCGATAGGTGGTACTACCACGGCATCGCGAATGGTGGATGCTTGCATGGCCAAGTCGGACAACAGAGGATGCTGCAGTAACGTGCCTTGCTGGTTGCCCTCGCGACCATCCACCAGCACGGCCA
>JADLDX010000456.1 GCA_020846515.1 Pirellulaceae bacterium | reverse complement strand
TGCTGCGTAGGCTTTAAATTTATCGGCTCATTCGCTTTTGACGTCAGTATTGGTAACTTCGCCTGAATTGACATATGGTTCTAGCATCAGTTTCAAGTTCACTCGCGCGCGGCTGAGAAGCGATTTGACTGCTTGGACACTCAACTCCATCGCTTCGGCTATCTCTTGATAGCTCAGCCCTTCGAACTTGCACAAGAGCAGAGCCATACGTTGTCGTTCATTGAGTGCTTCAACAGCCAGGCGTACCATCTCCGCTCGCTCTACTTTATCCAGTTTACGGACAGGCATGGTACCAGAGGAAGCCAAAGCCATTTGATCCAGGGTCATGAGGCCGGACTGGCTGCCTGTGGCTGGCGCATAAACCTGCACTTCTTTGCGTCGTTTGCGATCACGGATTGCATTGCTGGCAACGTTATGGGCAATATGGAACAACCAAGTCGAAAATTTGGCGGAGGGTTGATAATTGGCTCGGGCTCGGAACACTCGCAAAAAAACATCCTGGGCTAAATCCTCGGCCGACTCATCGCTGCCGCTGACATGCCGCAATATTCGCACTAGACGCGCATGATATCGTTTCATTAATTGCTCAAAGGCAAAAGCGTCGCCACCTTGGACGCGCAGCATCAACTGCACATCTGGGTCCTCTTGCCACGCCGCTGGGCCAGAGGGGGTGGAATTGGGTAGTGACGCATCCGCCAAGCTGCCAACCTTTTTGGTGGGAACAAACGTAAATATGCAAATCCATTCCTCAAGTCTACGCCCCGTAGCCCTCGTCCGCCACCATCCCCTGCCAGTAAGACAGGTCATTCCATGGCGTAATCAACCCAAGTAAGACATCCAAGTTTCGGTAAACTAGAGCACGGGCTCGTTACGGCGGGGGTATCTTGTCCTGTTTTAGCATATCGTGGTCGGCAGAGTTGCTTTTCGCCTTAGGGTGGTGTTGCCATACCTGGATGCTATGCAGCGGCGCGCAATCCCGTGCAATGTTTATGATTACTAAATCTTCACACTCTTGCGAGTCTGCCCATGGCAGGTGAAACGCCCAGCCCTGACAAAACCCCCAGTTCCGACAGACCTGTGGGACCCTCGAAACGCTTAGCCAACGAAGAGTTCACGCGGTTCGCCGGCCAGGCCGATGGTCACGAAGAACTGGAACTCGAGTTCGATGAGGGCGATTCGCACCCGTCCCATCCGGGACCGCTTGGGATTTTGGGCGAGTATTTGCTTTTGGAACGCATTGGCGCAGGCGGTATGGGGGAAGTGTTCCGAGCGGAACATAGGACCATGAACCGCCAGGTGGCTTTAAAAATCTTGTCCAGGTCCATCGCTGATCGGGCCGATCTACTGGAACGATTTTTTCATGAGATTCGGGCGGTTGCCAAACTCATGCACCCCAACATTGTGACCGCCTTTGATGCGGGCAGTGCAGGTGGTGTGCACTATCTGGTTATGGAACTGGTCGAAGGTGAGTTGCTATCCAAGAGAATCTCGCGCGAAGGCCCACTAGGTACAAACTTGGCCACGGACCTGTTGGCTCAGGCGGCTCGCGGCCTGGAGTACGCGCATCGCCAAGGCGTTATCCACCGCGACATCAAACCCAGCAACTTGATGCTCAGCCAGAACGGCACCCTCAAAATTCTCGATTTCGGTTTAGCTCAGCTCGAACGACCACAACAGTTGAGCGATGCCAATCGCATGTTCATGGGCACCGTCGAATATATGTCGCCCGAGCAGGTCGAGCATCCGGATAAAGTCGATGCGCGGAGCGACCTGTATAGTTTGGGCGCGACGTTATTCTTTTTGTTGACGGGCAGGCCGATGTTCACGGGGGAACAAATGCAGGTGGCCAGGGCTCAACTGCGCCAACCACCACCCAAGCTGTATGAAAGTCGCGGCGATATCGACTTGCGTATCGATGCGGTGTTTCAGCGTTTGGTAGCCAAGTCGCCAGCGGACCGCTTTGCGACCGCCGGCGCATTACTAGAAGCGCTCTCGCATTCAAACCTATTGGGGAAGGATCGCGCGCCCACGGTCACCACCAGCAGTCTCTCTGGCTTGCGCGTGTTGCCGGACCGCCCCACTGCGGGTGGGACAAGTCATTCCACGGTTTCACGTACCTTGGGTACGCTAGCCATCGATCTAGGCATGATGACCTCGACGGTCGCGTATTACGATGAAAAAGTTGGCAGCGTGATTATCGACCAACCGGGTGGCGGTCAACATGCTCGCAACATGTTGTGGAGTGATGGTGAACATGTCGTCATCGGCGCGGAAGCCGCCACTCTGCGGCAAACACAACCCGACAAAGTGTTTCATAGTTTGCAACGTTGGATCGGGCTGAAGCAGATCGAACGTCCCTTTGGTGGTCGCATGGTGCCACCCGAGATTCCGTTGGCTGCCATGTTGCGATTTCTAGTCAACAATTCGCATGGGGTGGTACCTGGGGCCAATCATGTTGTGTTGACGGTCCCGGCGTGCTACGACCAGATGCATCGCTTGGCGGTGCACAATGCTTGCCAAGTGGCTGGACTAGAGTTGCTGCAGTTAATCGACAAACCGCTCGCCGCGGCTATGGCTTGGATCGATACCAATATGCGATTATCGCAGTCTGGCACGCCATCCGGATCGCCATCTGGAACGCGGGTCGTGGCGAACAACTCCACGTTATTGGTGGTGCATTTGGGCGGCACTGGTTTGGAGGCGAGTGTCATCGATGTGCAGGGATTAAATGCGTCGATGCGTGGTACCAGCGGCAGCCTCAAACTAGGTACTCTTCGTTGGCAATCTCGCTTGGCTGATTTCTTCAGCGAACGCTTTCGCACGTTGCATAACCGCGATATCCGTGAGGACATCGTGGCTGCCGCACGCTTACAACGAACCGTGGAAATGGCGCTGCAGCGCTTGACCAAGAGTCAGCGAGTTGATGTCAAGTTCGAATGGCGTCAAGCCTCGATCGCAGAAGCCCTGACCCAGGATGGCTTGCTACGTCTGGCACCCAACTTGGCCGAGTCCATCGTGCAGACAATTCATCAGGCTTGCCTGGCCGCGCGTGTCGATCATGCTGACATCGATCACGTGGTCATGACGGGTGGCCTGATGCGCATCGAAGCCTTACAGCGGCTCGTCAAGCAGATTTTTCCGCAACGACAGTCGATTACTTTTTTGGAGAAGCATGAATTAGCGCAAGGGGCCATCTTACATGCACAGCATCTAGTCCCCTTGGCTAGCACCGGTACGGCCCTGCCCCGCGCGCGGTCAGCCACCACCTTCGATCTCGGTCTGCTGATCGCCGATGGTCAAGGCAAATCGAAACCACGGATCCTGATCCACGCAGGTTCCCCATTGCCTACTTCCGTCTCACGCTCGCTGCGCAGCGCACCGGCCGATCAAGCTCCCATCCTGCAAATGATCGAAAGCACCGGCGCTAGTCAAACCAACTGGCACCGTTTGGGTAGTCTGGATCTGCGTCAAGCGTTTTTGGATTTACCTCCTCAAAGCAGTTTGCAGTTGCGATTGTCGGTCGACGAAAGCGGACTGTTGACGACGCAAGTTTTTCATACCGAATCCGGTCGCAGCGCGGTCTTCCCTGCACTAAACGAAGGCGTGCTACCTCCACTTTCGATTCCCAGTTGGAAAGCCTGGTTGGAAACGATCATGTTGTGCTCAGTAAAGCCGTAATAATCTTGAGCGATGTACCCGATAGACTGATTGGGCTGTACAATCAGTAGCCGTACCTACCCACACCCAGCCGCCTGAGCCTACGGCAAGACAAAGTGTCTTTGCAGATTCGATCGTTCCGTAATACTGATACGTCAGAGTTGTGCCGCGTCTTTAACGCTCACTACCAGGCTGTGGGACTGCCTAGTGCTATGACTCCACTGAGTCTGGAGTTGTGCGTATTGGCTAAGCCCTATTTTGATCCGGGCTTGATGTTCATTGCTGAAGCAGCCGGCCGGATCGTGGGTTTTACTCAGATTGGCTTTGGCCCTGATGCGTCGCTGCAGAGCATATCCAGCCAACAAGCGGTGATGAGTGCGCTCTGCGTACCGATGAATGCCCCGGCTGAGAACATAACAGCAGGGAACCTAACCGCAGGGAACGTCGCAGCAGATCAGGTAGCCGCCCTGTTGATCCAGGCGGCTCAGCGAGCTGTGGCCAGTTGTGGGGCTATTTCATTGCGGTATTGCCCACCGCCGCCCGCTTCACCCTTTTTTGCAGGCCTGGCACCAGGGGACGGCATGATTGGGGCTCCCACCAGCGACGTACGCTTGCAAGCTTGGTTGAGCAGCGCGGGCTGGACCGCTGAAGAACGCATCGCCTGCTGGGACATCGAGTTGGCGAGCTTTCAGCCGCCCGTCGATCGGACTCAAATTCAGATTCGTCGCATGGCCCACGTCGACCGTCTGCTCGATGAACCCATGTTACCATGGTACGTGGCTAGTATGCTCGGACATACCGAACCAGTGGGCTTTCAATTGACCAGTCGCCAGACTCGCTCGGTCACCGCGGATGTAGTTCTTTGGACGATCGGTCATGAATTGCTGCCGTACCCTAATCTGCTGGCTCATTTATGGCCACTGGCTCCCGAAGATTGTCGACGTCAAGAAGATCAATTGATCTTCCTGGTAGCAGAGGCCCTGCGACAACTTCGTGAAGATCGAGTGGATAGCGTGCGCACAATCGCAGATGAGCAAGCGACCGAGGTGTCGCAATTGCTCACGCGTGTGGGTTTCAACCGCACTTTGACCGGTACGGTTTACGAAAAAGATCTCGTCAACTAAGTGTTTGCGCAAGTGTTTAGCGCTAGGAGTGGCATGGATGGCAAACTCAATCAAGAACTTTGCGGCGCACGTACGGTCGACGTTGCGGTTTTATCGCCATGAGCGACGTCAATCTCAATCGCCGCGGACAACCCCATTGGGTTTTCGATTGATGGGCAGTCAGGCCATGGAGGACGGGACGTTTGAACCGGAAGAAACGGCCATTTTTCAACGCTGTATCGCCGACTGCGATGTCTTAATCAATGTCGGGGCCAATGTCGGTTATTATTGCTGTTTAGCATTGCAGGCTGGCAAGCACGTCGTGGCCTACGAGCCTATGCCGGGTAATCAACGCTTGTTGTACAAGAACATTTGGGCCAATGACTGGCAAGATCGCATTGAGATCTTTCCCGTGGCGCTCAGCGACCAGCCGGGGGTATTGAAGATCTATGGTGGCGGCACCGGTGCGTCGCTGATTAGTGGTTGGGCCGGCGCTCAAGATTACTCTTTGGTTCCAGCCTCTACGCTGGACCTGACCTTGCACGATCGCTTTGGCAGGCAGCGGTTGTTCCTGCTAGTTGACATCGAAGGCGCCGAGTTGAGCATGCTGCGCGGAGCCCAAAACCTATTGGCACGCCAGCCCAAGCCAACCTGGTTGGTCGAAATCGCTGTTAGCGAACATCAGCCCGCTGGTGTAGCGTTGAATCCTAATCTGCTGGCTACTTTTGATCTCTTCTGGCAGGCAGGTTATCAGGCCTGGACCGCGCAGTCCAAGTCACGTCTGGTAACTCGCGACGAGGTCGAAGCCATAGCCGCCTCAGGGCACGACACACTGGGCACGCATAATTTTCTGTTCATTGAATAGTGTCACTTGGTAGCCACCGCTGCCAAGCGGTGGATTTCGCAAAGTCACGTAGCCACCGCTGCCAAGCGGTGGATTTCGCCTCCAGCCCAGACCACCGTCTGGCGACGGGTGGCTACGCAGTCCACCGTCTGGCGACGGGTGGCTACTGGCGACGGGTGGCTGCGCAGTTTGAAAATCGGCGCTGTCCAAATAAGCTGCTTGACCGGCCGATCCAGGGAAGATATTATCTCTACAGTTGTAGAGCCGCTCGCCCACGGCTAAGGCAACTGGGCGCTCGGGCTGTTGTAAGCTGGCGCACTGATTTGAAGAGCCATGCAAAGGAAAGAGGGCCGATGTCGAAACCTGCGGAACTGACGCGAGCTGAGTGGACGTTGATGCAGGCGTTATGGCAGCAGGGGCGAGCGAGTGCCACAGAACTGCAAAAACTGCTGGATACTCAGCAGGGATGGGCCTACAGTACCGTCAAGACGATGCTCGACCGAATGGTG
>JADLDX010000455.1 GCA_020846515.1 Pirellulaceae bacterium | reverse complement strand
TTGATTTGGGAAAGCGGATTTCACTCCGGCCAACTGCGATCACACGTCTATCCCGATGTCTTGCCAGCCATTGAGGCCTGGCGAGCGGCAGGCAAAGATGTCCGGATTTATTCCTCTGGCTCCATCGCCGCCCAAAAACGGTTCGTCGGCCATGTGGCTGAATTTGGTAACTGCCTGCCACTAGTCAGTGGCCACTACGACACGACGATCGGCAGCAAACGCGAAGCGGCCAGCTACACACGCATCGCGGACGAGTGGGGTATTTCATCCGGGCAAATTGCATTCATCAGCGATCTTGAACCAGAGCTCGTGGCCGCCTCAGCCGCTGGAGTTCAAGCCATCGCTAGTATTCGCCCAGGCAACGCGCCGCTCTCCGCCTCAGCCCCGTGGCCGCAAATTCAGTCATTCGACCAATTAACCCTCCCTCGCAGCAGTGGGAACTAACCCTCCTGCTGCGTAGCAGCGGGAGGGTCGACCAGCGGCAGCTAGGTCGGGGAGGGGCCTGGCTAACGCCCTGCGGCTGATATGCCCCATCGTTTAACAGTCAGCCGTAGGCGTACCTGACTTACCGGGGCCGGCGTCCTGCGGCTCATGTGGTGGTGAAAAAACCGGGGCTAACGCCCAGCGGCTGATTCAAAGTGGCGCTGTCCAACTAAGCTGCGCTTGGGAGGGTTAGTTCGAGGCTATGGCACGTTCGGCCTGCGCTGGGCGAGCGCCATTGGCGTGGATAGTCGGACGGTTTGGAAACGTGTCTCCGCAGGAGCGTCGACCTCCCGGGCGCTGCGCTTGGCTTACACCCACAACTTCAGACGTCCGCCCAGCATGTCAGGCAAACGCTTCTTGACCCAGCGTTCGATTTGACGCGTGTTGTAACGCACGCTGAAATGGCCCGCAATGATCAATTCGTTTTGGAACTTATCAGCGCGGGCGACAAAATCATCCAAATGCATGTGCCCATGCTTATGAATTTTTTCTTTGCGATGACCAGGGGCCACAAACGTCATCTCCGTGATCAACACCTGCACACGATACATGTCCGGGTTGTTGTCCAGACCGCCCGGTGACGTGTCACCGGTATAAGCGACCAGGGGTAAACGCATCTCGGTAGTGATCTCGATACCGGCGAGTTTCAAGTCGCGAATCTCCGGACCGCTCAACGTCAAATACTCGGGCTTGAGTTTCTTGCGTCGCTCCCAAACGATATAGCCCACGCTGGGAATCGTATGCGTGGTGCGATGGACACTCATGACCAGTTCGCGCGAGAGTTCGATCTCTTGGCCAGGCACGACAGGCACCAAATGACATGGCAGACGCCCCCGATCCATGCGACTGAAGATCTTCAGCAGCATTTCCGCTGGCTTGACCGCTTCCTCCGGCAAATAAATCGTCGGCGGGTCCATCTTCATCATCCGCCGACGCGCGACATATACCGCCAACGCCGCCACGTGATCCAAGTGAACATGGCTGATCGCCAAGTTGGGAATGCCCATGTAATCCCAAGGATGAGCGCCAATATCAAAGGCCAATCGCAGCTCCGGAATACGCCAGTAGCTTTGCACGGCCGCTCGCGAGTAGCCTTCGATCGTCAAGGCCCCATGGCGGTGGGTTAGATTCGGAGCATTGTCAAGCATATTTGGCGTCAGTCATGGCACAAGGCAGTACGCAACACACACAGCAATCAGCAGTCGGCTCAGCACGCTGCCCCGATTATTCACAATACGGCCGAGGACAACAGGTGGGGCCCACTAAGCCGTGCACCAGGCGAAGCACGAGTTGATACCGTTTCATCTTTGTTTCATTTCAAACGGAATCGGCGCGAGCCGTCCGGTTCCGGCCGTTTTTTCTCGGCCAACAACCGGGCAGCTTGCGCGGCTCCGCTTTCATTGGAACGGGATTGTGTTTAGCGGGGCGTCACGGGCATGTTCGAGTTCAACACGCGTTCGAACGACAAGTTGTCGATCTTGTGAACATCCAGTTCCTGTTTGAACTCGGGACCAGCTAGCAAATACAGAGGCTGGCCAGCCTCGCTTTGTTCGGTGCTCAGCCCATAATGTCGCGTAAGTTCCAAAGTGGCCAGGAACATGGCCACTAACGTGCTCTTGTGCATACCGGCCTCGAACAAACTGCCCAGTTCCACTCGCGGTTGGCTGAGAACTTGCTGGTGAATCCGCTGCATATAGACGTGAATCGGCGTATCATCGTGAATGACACTGGCCTGCGGTGGCGCCTCACGCTCGCGCAGAATACGGCCAAAAGCGCTGACCAAATCCCACACTTCGATCGATTCGATCGGCTGAGTCCCCGGATCCAACCGGCGGACTGGCAGGTCATTGGACATTCGGGCGTAACGTAGTTGCCAGCGCCGTGAGTTTTCGTCCAGCAAACTCGCCGCATCGCGGATGCGTTTGTAATCGACCAGTCGCTGCACCAGTTGATCGGTCGGGTCGTCGATCGTCTGCTCTTCTTCCGTCGGTGCCACGTCGGCCGTAGGCACCGCCTGCTTGGCCTTCATCTCAATCAGAATGCTAGCAATCTCGAGAAATTCAGCCACATCGTCCAGATCGAGTTCGACCAGGACTTCGAGGTAGTTGAAGTATTGTTCGGTCAAGACGCGCAGCGATATCTCGGCCAGCGGCAGCTCTTCGCGCCGGACCAAGTGCAGCAATAACTCCAAAGGCCCGCTGTAGATTTCCGTATCGACTGAGAAAGACATGCCTTACACATTCCCAAGTTTGGCACCTGGGGGCAAGAGGAAATCTGACGCGACGGCTCGGTTATTCCTTGGCCGGATGGACGTACAGCACGCCTTCATCGGGATGGTACTTGTAGACCTGGCCTTCCGGCAGGATCGGCAAGGCGATGTTGTTGGCCTTGATGATGTGCGTCATGAACTCGTCGTGCGACTTGGGCTTGTACCCGTTACTAGCTTGATACAGGTTCATGGCTTGCGGGATCTGAATTTCGAACACCACGCGCTGCTTGACGGTAAAAAGCGTGATCGCCGGTTGGGCAAAGAAGCGTCCGACGGCGCCTTCGTTCTTCAGGCTTTGCCCTTGCTTGCCAACGCCCGCTTCGGCCTTGATCGGCGCAGCCGGCGGTGGCGGTTCAGCCGCCGGAGGCGGTGCGGCAGCCGGTGGGGCAGGGGGCGGCGTGCAGCCCAGGCCAATGAAAGTCAAACTCCATACCACACACATCCAACTGGCCAAACGTGACATACGATTCACCTCGACAAAGTGTGACCGAGACAATGACGAACCTAATATGCCACTCATCATAACAAGGCTGGCAACCCTCGTTTATCGTTTAACAGTCAGCCGCAGGCGTACTGGCAGCCGCCTAGTGAGTACGCCGAGCGAGTACGCCTAGTGAGTACGCCTAGTGAGTACGCCTACGGCTGACTGTTAAACGAGTGTACGCCTGCGGCTGACTGTTAAACGATCGTGTAGAATGGGAAGAGCCACGCATTTGTTCTTTGATCGGGTGACACAGAAAACTCCAATGCAGTCTCAATCGAAATGGCCTACGTTTTTCATCGTAGCCTTGACGCTGGCCATCGTGTTTGGCCCTGTCTTCGTACCGCGCGAAGCGGCCCGCTGGTATCTGGCTGCCGCCCACAATGCCTTTCGTCAGGACGATCCCGTTTCGGGCAATCGCTATCTGGAAAAGGCAGCGGCTTGGGATCCAAGCATTCGCGACGATGGCGACTACTGGATCGCCCAACTGCCGACCGCGACGGTTGACCAGACGCTGGACTTAATTGAAAAAGCGCTGACGATCGACGACCGCTGGGCGTCGAAAGCTCAAGAAGCCGCTGAACACCTAGCCGAGATGCAAGATTTCACGCGCGCGGTTCGGGCACTGAAGATCGCCAACTTCGGGCAACGCCCAACCAACCCCAAGGATCTCAATCACCTGGCTTACATGCGTGCGATGGCCATCATGGAACTGGACGAGGCCTTAAAGGACATCGACAAAGCCATCGACGAAGTCTTTGGATCCCTCGACTCAGTTCTGCAACCGACGCTGGTCGATCCGACCTACGGCAATATCGGTATGTACCTAGACACCAAGGCCTGGGTGCTGCATGGTCTGAATCGCCACCTGGAAGCCCTGGGGTGGATGAACTGGGCCATCAAGAGCTACGAATCCGAAATGGTCTCCCGCGGCTACAAACTGCCAGATCCCCTCGAGGCAGAATTATCGGATGATGAGTTGTCAGATGCTGGGTTAACGGATGCAGAACTATCCGATGCTCTGGCCACTGATGCACAAATACCCGACACCAAAGCTCCCGATGGTCAAGCACTGGATGAAAAAACACTGGATGACAAGACGCTTGATAATCAAGTTGGGCGGTCGCCTAGGGCACCCTCGACCAGTTCCGATTCCAAACGCATGGGTGAAGTGGACCAAGGGACCGAGGGGTTGGATGCCATTCTCTCCGACATGAAGACGTCGACGATTCAAGCCGCCCCGTCATCGTTTACAGCCGTTCAGTCAGAGATCGCCGCGGCCCAGCAACGCTTGGGCGTCAGTTACACGCTGGCGATCATGCGCTTTCATCGACTGCGCATTCTCGAAGCACTCGGATGGTCGGACCAGGCGGCCGAGGATCGAAAGTGGCTGGCCGAACGCGGCGTGCCGATTGTGGATGAGCTGTATTGAGGACGAGCTATTTTAAGGACGTTAGTCAATAATCCAGAGCAGCACCACCGTCGGCTTCGATGCCTTGTCCGGTGATGAAGCTGGCGTCTTCGCTTGCCAAGAACAAGCAGACTCGCCCGATTTCTTGCGGTTGGGCCATGCGGCCGAGAGGTTGCAACTGGGCGATGCGATCCAGGGCGCTTTGTGGATCAGCCAACGAACCGGCCCAAGCCCGCATGAGCGGTGTATCTACATTGCTGGGTAAGACCGCGTTGACGCGGATACCATCGACGGCCACTTCCAGCGCCAGCGCTTTGGTGAAACTGAGCTGCGCGCCTTTGCTGGCTGCGTACGCGGCAGAATTTTTTTGACCCAGCACGGCGGTCATCGAGCTCATGTTGATGATCGTGCCCCGCGTGGTTCGCAGGTATGGCAGCGCGGCCTGAGAGGCGACATAGGTGCTAAAGAAGTTCACCGCCATGACTTGCTGGGCCTCGGCCAGTGACATTTGTTCTAGCGGTGTATCGGGTGGATGAATCCCGGCGTTATTGATCAAGCAATCGATGCGTCCGAACGTTTCGGCGGCGGCGCGTATGGCCGACTGTAACTGGTCGCTCTGGGCTACATCGGCCACCCACGTGGCCGCGCTGCCAGGCCGTAGGCTATTGAGTTGATCGGCCAAGGCTTGCGCGACAGCGGCATCGCGGTCGATGATGGCCACCGTCGCCTGCTCAGCATGAAAGACTTCCACGCAGCCGCGACCGATCCCAGCCGCACCGCCCGTAACCACCACCACTTTATTCTGAAAACGCATGCGTTAATCCTGCACAATCTGTAAACGAATCGCTCCGCGACTCGTCAGTTCTTTGTATCCGAATCGCTCCGCGACTCGTCAATCTAAATTAAAGTTGCCAAACAAGTCGCCGAGCTTTATACCGGGGGCTTGAAGTTGAATCGCTTGCTTTGCGAGAAGAACTTCAGTGGGTTTTCGTACACGACTTGGCGGATGGCGGCCTCGCTATGTCCGCGTCGGCGCAGTTCCAGAATCAAGTCTGGGACAGCCGTCGGTTTACTGGGTCCCCAATCCCCGGCGGAATTGGCCATCAGGCGTTCGGAACCATACTTCTCAATCATGTCGGCCGCGCGCTGCGGCGTACACTTGGTGACTGGATACAGCGTCATGCCAGCCCAGAAGCCTTTGTCCAGCACATGCTTGATCGTATGTTCTTCGACGTGGTCGACCAGTACACGGTCGGGTTGAATTCGCGAATCGCCCAACAACATATCCAGGATCATCCGCGTACCTTGGTACTTGTCTTCCAAGTGCGGGGTATGGATCAATATCTGTTGGTTGTGGCGCATGGCCAGATCGACATGTTCCAGGAAGATCGTCGCTTCGTTGCGCGTGTTCTTGTTCAAACCGATCTCACCGATACCCAGCACGTTGGGTTTATCCAGGAACTCGGGGATCATGGCGATGACTTCGCGCGACAGCGATACGTTTTCGGCTTCTTTGGCATTGATGCACAACCAAGTGAAATGCTGGATGCCATATTGGGCCGCTCGGCGTGGTTCAAAGTCGGTCAACTGCCGAAAGAAGTCGCGAAAACTTTCGACACTGCCGCGATCGAAACCAGCCCAGAAGGCCGGCTCGCTCATCGCCACGCAACCCATCTTGGCCAGGGTCTCGTAGTCGTCGGTCGTGCGCGAAACCATATGAATATGCGGATCGATGTAGTCCATCTAAACTCTAACTCCCGTTGCAGTGCCTGAATCCCGAATCCGACGTGTCGATGTGCAGAGAACTACACTCCAAAGGTTTGACGCCACTGGTCCGAATACTCGCGACTGAAAAGCAACTGCACCTGCTCGGCCCGGCTTGGACCTGCTTGACCAGTACCTGCCTGACCAGTATCTGCTAGCGGGCTGATTAAGAGGTTGAAACCTTGTTCAAGCAGTTTTCGTTGAGGGAGTGCGCTGACGTCGCCCCCGGCGCGCTCGATGCGGTCGAGCGTGGCAGCCAATTCGAGGATTTTGGCCCGAGCCAGCAGGAACTCCTGCTGCAAGATTTGTTCAGATGTGTGAGGCATGCGTGCACCCATAATCGTACGCTTGTGTAACTCTTGGCGGACACTTCCCTGGCTATTCTACTTTGAATCTGGCCGTTGGATAATCCAGGTTGTGCCGAGTGTGACGAAGCGGCCCTGGCAGAGATTTCCGTTCACGGGCGCCCGATTTCCTGACAGCGGCGATTGTTTGAGCTACCTTTCTAAGTCCTCAAATGAACTAGCCGCTCGAAAGAGCCCCAGGGGGGCATTACGCGTCTCTGGGTACTACAGGGGTATTCCAAGCCGATGCCGACAAGTGCTTTGAATCCACGACCACAGACATTTGATCTGTTGGCGCGCACACGCAACCCAGCTGCGGCCGCTGCTCTAGCGCGCGGCTTGACCTCGACAGCCAGCGACGTTCGCGACAAGTGCCTCAAGCTGATGCTCGCTCGCCCGGAAAGTTGTGCGCGCTCAGCCATCATTTCCGAATGGCTGCGTTTGGATGCAACCGCGCGTCAGTCGTTGGCCAATAGCAAATTTGAACTGCAACCGGCTTGTCGCGAACTACTCCAGTCGGGCACCTCGGCGCAAAAGCAAGCGGCCATCACGGCGATTTGCGACTTGGACATGACGGCCGCACTGCCAGAGTTGATCCCGGTGGCTCTCGAACAACACAATCCACTGTGCGATACGGCCATGCAGGCCCTGTTTGAATTTTGCGATCGCTGGGGTCAGCGCGCGCGCAGCGGCCGCGATGTGCCCACCGTGCGTACGCCGATGATCGACGCCATGGCTCGCGTGGTCTATGAATATCCCATGCACAAAAACCCCGATCTGATCGACGCCTGGTTGGTCCTGGTCAGTTGGGAAGACTCGGCCCATCGCGCCATTATTAACGATCCATTGCATCCGGCCTATCGAATCGTATTGCAGCGGTTTTGGGAAAGTCAGCATCAGTCGATCCTGCAGTTGTTGGGCGGCTACTTATGGCGCGGCTCGACTCCCAAAAGTGTGTTGAGCATTATCTGCGAACGATCCGATCATGAACTGGCCATTCGCATTGCGAGCATGTTGGATGAGAACCTGCTCTCAGCCACGATTCGCCGATTGCGTGAGTTGCCGCCATTGGCTTGCTTGACGGGACTGGCCACACGACCGGCCGGTGTAGCGCCTGATGTGCAACGCCGCATGTGGCTGATGCTGGCGGCCAATAGTACGACGATCGAGCCCGTGCTGGCCGGCGCGGTGGCTATGTCCAAGATGGGCAGTGCCGATGGTCGGCGCATGGCCGCGGAGATCATCAAGCATTGCCGGCGCAAAGACATTGAGTCGCTGGTGTATCACATGCAGCATGCCGCAGCCAATCCCGATGATCATCGATCTGTCGGTGCCCATTTGCAAACCATACTCAGCTGGATAGACGGACCTTCGACCGTGCTCAGCGCGGCCGCTCGCGAATTCTTCGAAGAATTCACGCTCAGTCGATTACTGGATGTCGTGCGCAAGCTACCCGCGCCTCTCTGCCGCGTCATGGCGCAAGTTGTGCGACACATCGAACCGGATGTCGTGCCCCAGTTACTCAAGGCGCTTGAAAGTCCGGCTCCCAAGAAACGCATTATGGCGCTACAAGTCATTCGGCTGCTGGACGTATCCAGTGAAATCAACGATCGGGTGTTACCGTTGGTACACGACTCACGCGTCGAAGTACGCGTGCCTGCCATCGATCTGCTCGCCGCCCTCGGGGCACCAGAATTGTTTGAGATGTTACCTGAACTTCTGAACGATCCGACCACCGATGTCCAAGACGCTGCGCTGCGCGCCAAACGGCGACTTGAGCGTCGTCGTCGCGCCAACAAGGCCGTCGCCAACCCAGTGGTGCTACCGACCAGCGCTGTCCCAACGCCAATCGAGAATTCGCCATGTTGATTACAACCTATACGTTGACCGAACAACCGCTGAGTTATCTCCTGCTGGCCGCCTCGAGCAAACGGGGGCAAATTCCGGTGGGATTTTTGGTTGTGGTAGCGGCCATTTTGCTGACCTTGGGCCTGGCCGTAGTGGCGTTCAGCATCATGCGTCGCCGACCGCAGTCCGAAAGCGAACAAGCCCTATCTTTGTTTCGCGATTTATGCCGCGCTCATCAACTAACGGGCATGCAGAGGCAGTTGATGCTGCGCCTGGCCGGTGGTTTAAAATTGGCCAGTCCTTCAACGCTCTTCGTCGACAATACAGCCTGGCGAATTCCAGAAGACAACCAAGAAGGTGGACTGGACAAGAAGGATTGGGACAAGCTGCAGCAAATACAACGCATGCTCTTCATGCCCGCCAACGCTGTACAGCAGCACGCCAAGTAACTAAACCTCTGACCTAACCCTCCCAGCGCAGCGACCGGGAGGGTCGAAAAAACAGGCGCTGAAGCCTGTTTTTTCGGGGAGGGCCGCGTGCGCCGCACAGGCGAGTTCGCAGCGAAGTACTTCACGAGTCGCGGAGCGATTCGTCCACAACCCTCCCACTGCTACGCAGCGGGAGGGTTAGTTCCCTCTAAGCCGCTCGCGCTTCAAACAGGTCCTGATACTCTGGTTCCATCGTCAAGAGTTCGCTGGTGCGTTCAGCGATGGCGCTGATGGTCAGAAGCGGATTGCAGGCGATGGATGTCGGCATGATCGCACCGTCGCATACGTACAAGCCCGTGTGCACGCGTGGCGTACCGGTGACGGGATCCACATCGCCCCCCTGGGCGGCATCAAACACTTGACCCTTATGATTGACCACTCCGGTATAAGCCGAATCTCCCATGCCGCAGCCGCCCAGCGGATGCACTGAGATCATCTTGTCACCGAAGATTTTCAGAAATTTGTAATCGCCTCCATGCGCGGCCGCCAGTTTACGGAACTCTTCGCGAATCAACTGACGATAAGCGCCGTCGGTCAAGCCCGGCCAATCCAGTCGGGCTTGATCATCATCGAGCGTAATTCGACCTTCCGCACCATCGTGTCCCATACCTAACAGCACTTGCGTGTTCGAAAGATCGAGATCGTGCATCAAGAACGACATGGCATTGACGTAAGCCCGAGTGGCGGCGCCTTCTTGGATCAACACTCGGTGGCGTAGCTCGGGCCGATAGGGATAGGTCACGTTGGTTTGAATCGTGGGACCAACGGCTGGCAAGCCGGCATCATAGGCTCCAAAACCTTGGATGCCGGTTCGGTATTGAGCTCGCTGGATGAATCCTAACGCATCGCCATTACCAGTCCAGCGTGAGCCCAGTGTGTTGGATACGGGCAAGCCACCAGCCGAGCGCAGCAAGATCTCGGTCGATCCCAAACTGCCAGCGGCCAAGACCACGATGCGCGCCGTCAACTGCACGGGCAGGCTCTGCGGGTTGGGTTCACCGCTGCACGGATGATGCTCAGCCCACACGGTGTAAAAGCCCGCGCACTTTTCGATGTGATGAATTTCGGTCTGCGTGTAAATCTCTGCCCCAGCCGCGCGAGCCATGGGCAGATAGTTCATGGCCAGCGTATTTTTCGCGCCTACATTACAACCATTCAAACAGTCGCCACAATCGATGCAACCGCGTTGCGTCAAGCCCTGTCGATTCAGTACGGGCAGACTGGCCCCAGCCTGCGACCGCGTGAGCGTCAGCGCAGCCGCTTCATAATGCGCGCCACAATCGCGCAACCGCTCCGCCGCCAGCCGCTGCGAGACCATCTTGTCGGTCCAGTCCTGCGGTTCGCGGGCTACGCCTAACTCGCATTCCGCCATATCGTAATACGGATCCAAGAACATCCGATCGCGCAGTTGCGATGGCCAAACCGATTGCCGAAAGACTTCCACATCCGGTCGAATGGCGACGCTGGCGTTGATCAGCGACGATCCGCCTAAACCTGTGCCGCTGAGCACGTTGATCTCTTTGAACTGACGTACGTTGAATAGGCCCAACGGATTGCGAACCTGTTCCGTCTTGACGAACAAGCGATTCCTCGATGCCTCAATCATGTTCGGCACAGTATCCGGGAACGTGCCCGGCACCCACTCCCGACCACGCTCGATGATCGCTAGTCGCGTTCCAACTCGCATGCGCCGAGCTAGTCGTGCGGCCATCACCGAAGCACCATATCCCGAACCAATGATGAGTACATCAAACTGCCATGGCACGCCGCGCGCGCACTGATTGAACATGCCACTTGATGGCGAAGACAATTGACCACCGAACCGAGCCATGTTCGCGGTGTAATCGGCGATAGCCGTCTCTTTGTAAACAGACGATCCAGTTGTCCGACGCTCCATGCGCGCGGTCACCGTCGCTAGCGGAGACTCCGCCCGACTACTCGCACTGCTCACGCCTAGTAGCGGCAATGCTAGCGTGGCGGATGCGATTTGGGACAGAGCCTGACGTCGGTCGAGCCTGGTGGCTTGTTCGGCGGTGGGTGTCTTTTCGAGGTTATTCAGCGAAACAGACTCGTTCGAAGTCTTCGGCAGCGACTTCATGCAGGAGCCTCAGCGTTTTTGGGCGTGGTCGACACAAGCGAGTGAATACTCTGTTATCGTCCCGATCGCACCGTCGGCTGGGATTAATCATCACGTCGGCTATATGTTGCGCAGTTTGCCTATGCTGCCCGGGTTTGAGTCGCCGTCGTTTAACAGTCAGCCGCAGGCGTACTCTCCCTGAACACGATGAGCGGCGCCCTCGTTTAACAGTCAGCCGCAGGCGTACTCTG
>JADLDX010000454.1 GCA_020846515.1 Pirellulaceae bacterium | reverse complement strand
CCTCCCGAAGGGAGGGTTAGTTCTGCTGCTGCGCAGCAGCAAGCAAGCAAGCAAGCAAGCAGGCAGGCAACTTGCTAACCAAACAGGTCGCCGATGGGCGAACCGCCGTCGGTCATGGGGACCGGACGGTCGCCATCGTAGAGATTGGTACCTGGGTTAATGCCTAGCGACCATAAGATAGTCGCGAAAAAATCAGGTACGCTGACTGGGTCAGCGACGATCTTCTTCGATAGATCATCTGTCTCGCCATACGCACCACGATGTCTCAAACCGCCACCCATTAAAACGCAACTAAAGGCCGAGCCCTGATGGCCACGGCCTCCACCACTATCAAACTCTGGTGGACGCCCGAATTCGGTGGTGATGGTCACGAGCGTCTTATCGAGCAGCCCTTGCGTTTTGAGGTCCTGAAGCAAGGCTGATATAGCCGTGTCCATCTCCTTAATCAGCGCATGTTGATTAACTATCCCTTGATTGTGCACATCCCAACCGGCGCCATTGAGGAAGTTCAAGTTATGCGAGACTTCAATAAAGCGAACTCCACGCTGCACCAAGCGTCTGGCCAGTAGGCAACGCTGGCCGAACTCCCCGCCGTAAGCGGCTCGTAAACTACCTGGCTCCTCTGCCAACTGAAAACTGCGATTGAAATCTGGACTACTCAGTCGCAACGCTTGATCGATCGCGGCCGCATACTCACCCTGGCGCGAATCAGGTTGATCAAGCTGCCCCGTGGACGCACTACGCAATTGTCCAAGCAACGCTTCGCGCCGTCGTTGTCGGTCTTCCGTTATCGATTGTGGCCGCGACAAACCGGTTGGGCCACGACTGGTATCTGTCAAATAGATATAACCGGCCGAAGGTCCCAAGAAACCTGGCCCGCGAGTGATGTTGGGGTAGCCAATGACCACATAGCGTGGAGCGTTTTCACTAGCGGTCGAGAGCTGGCTGGCAACAATGGACCCTATGGATGGATAAGTGATCGTGCCACTAATGGCGCGGCCAGTGTGCATCCGATTGGTGGCGGCTGCGTGTTCATCAATCACATTGTGATTCACAGTCCGCACTACCGTGACATGTTCCATCAGCGGCGCCAATCCAGAGAGATGTTCACACAATTGAACCCCTGAAACGGCCGTATCGATGGAATCGTAGTACGAACCGGCTTTTTTACCAGCCGGATCGCCGCGGCGTTTGGGATCAAACGTATCTATCTGCCCCATACCACCACCCAACCAAATCGAAATCACGTGCTCGGCTTTTCCCTGGGCAGGCAAGCCTGCTGCCAAAGGTTCATCAGCCGAAACAGCTAGGGCAGAGCCAGGAAGCCCCAGACCGGAAAGCCCCAGGCCAGCGCAGACAGTGGCAGAGTTGTTGATAAAGTCGCGGCGTTTCATGGTACCCACACAAATTCTGGATGATTAACTAAACTCCACACCGCATCTTCTAATCGCTCGCGCCAATCGGCGTCGATACGGCTGTCGGTTGGCGGGCCTTGAGCCACTCGGCGTTCATGTTCTTGCTGAATCGAATTGGCCTCGGATTGCAAATGATTGAACCATGTTACCAAAGGCAAAGACGAGGATGGCACAAAGTCGCTTGCAAGGCTGTTAGATAAAACCCGCGTGCTAAAACTCGGCGATAGCTCGCTAACCAACGCGGCGAGTTCGCTGTCGACAGGTGGTCGCCCCAAATATCGCAGAAACAAGTGGTTGGCCAGTTCTTCTGGAGAGCGTGCCTCGATACCGAGTTCGGCTAGTGGGCTGCCAACGGAAACGCGTGTCAGCCAAAGTGTTAGCAGACTATTATTCAGAACACCCGGTTGTATGGCAGTCGGAATGTTTTCACGCATGTTGATCGAATTCTGCCGCGAACCTGTCCATCCGAAGGCCTCGAGCACCTCCGCCACCATGGCGGCCTTGGGCAGCGTCAGACTGGGCCGATCGCGTTCGTTGTTCAAACTGGCCATCATCCAAGCACGACTCGGTTTTCCAAGTGTCAAGCGACTGCTACTTGGACGTCGGCCATCGTGCACAAAGGTGAGCTCTTCGATATCCATCGCAATGCCTGCGGTCGCGTACAAGTTATCAACGACTTGCTCAGCAGTCAGGCGTCGCTTGTCGGGCGCGGTAAAGAACCTGATATCGGCTTCTGCCAAGGCGTTCTGGCCAACTGCGATTCGACCATAGGCCTCGGAGGTCAGGATGGTGCGCAGTAGATGACGGAAATCATATCCATGTTCGACAAAGTCGCGGGCCAACCAACGCAAGAGTTCGGGATGACTGGCCGTTTTGCCTTCCCAGTCATGAACCGGTTCGACGATCCCAGCCCCCATCAATTGCTTCCAAATTCGATTCACAAAAACTTGAGCAAACCGTTGGTTCTCTGGAGCGGTTATCAGCGTGGCCAATCGTTCACGGGGATCCTCCGCGTTCTCAAGTAGCTTGCTCCATGTCTCATTTTCACTGCAACCTGTTTCATCACCAAACGGCCAAGAAGGTTCGATCTGCTTGCCGGGCTCAAGCGAAACTTTGATCAGCGACGCACGCGCCTTCTTTTCGAAAAACGCCACCGGTACCGAACTGGTTTTGGGAACTGTAACAGGTTTGCGTTCCAGGAATGCCGCCAGCGAATACAGGTCTCGTTGGAGCGTGCTGTGATACGGCGAATCATGACAACGAGCGCATTGCATCTCGATGCCCAAGAACGCGGAACCCAACACTTGTGCTTTGGTGGCCATGGGCGCATCGTTTTCACCAGCCAGCGAAAAGCCGGCACTGCCACCTTCGTGAGGATTGCCTCGCATGAGTATCAATTCGGTTACCCAGCGATCAACTGGTTTGTTATCACGCAACGCATCGTGAAGAAACCAGCGAAAGGGACCCGTGCTATTGAGGCTGGCATTGATGAGCGTGGGGTTCTCCGCCAATGTATCTTGCCAGTAACTGATCCAGTGATCGGCCAATCGCGAATCGGTGAGTAGTTCATCCACCAAGCGCTGTCGTTTATCGGACCGAGTATCGGCTAAGAATTGGCTTACGGCCTGCAGTGTAGGTGGCAGGCCAAGCGTGTCGAAATGGAGTCGGCGCAGGAAAGCAGCATCGCTGGCTGGGGGTGCAAAGACAACACTTTTAGCATCCACAGGCCGTGCATACCAGTTTGCGCCACGTTCGATCCAATCGGACAGGATCTGAATCTGCTCATCGGACAGCGACTTATCGCCAGGCGGCATCCGTTCTGATTCATCAGAGCTTTTAATCCGACGTATCAACTCGCTGGCCATCACATCGCCAGGGGCAATGCTAGGTTGCCCCGAATCGCCGCCGGCCAACGCTGCATCGCGATGATTCAATCGCAAGCCACCATTGGCTTTGTCCGCATGGCAACGAAAACACTGCGATCGCAGGAGTGGCAGCACCTGTTCATGAAACAGCGTTGCTTCGGCACTCTGATTCTTCGCAGACGCGGCGACCGCCTGATTGACTTTGTCCTCAAGGAAGGCATCGATCGGATGCTGCGACTTCGAACTGGGAATCGACGGTGCCGGATGCGCATCCAGCCAGGCGGAAGAATATTGACGACGAGTAGCCCAATAGGTGTCACGACTAGCGGCAGCCTGCCGGCGACGCGTATCATCCATCTGGTTAAGCGTCGCCTCCATTTGCTTGATCAACGGCACAACAGCATGGTCGGTCAGCTGCACGGGCTTCCCAGCAGCCTCAACTGGCTGCAATAACTCAAACTGATCCGCACCCTCTTTTTGAATCGCCACACAGACTTCGCCCGTCTCAGTGCGATTGCCTTTGCCGCCGACAATCAACTCGAGCACGACGCGTCGGACGATTGATGGAGCAACTGTTGAGGGAACTGATGGAGCGGTGTTCGGATCCGTCGCCTTTTTGCCTGCGGCATCAGCAGGTTCGATGGAGATCGTGCCGAATGCTTCTTGTTGGTGATAGCCGGGCAAGCGTGTGCCCGGCAAAATGGGTGTGGGTATGGGGGTAATTGGTTCTTCACCGTCGGGGGGCGATTTGGTAATCGGCTCCGTTGTTGCGACAACTTGCCCATCAACCAATAAACGGGCCAAGGCTCTGGCACGCAACAGCACTCTGTGATTACCCGGCGGCAAACTGACATCGGCACTCATGCGTACCAGTAACGGAGCTTGCCAACTATCTCGAATGCCCCAGACGTCATATCGCAACGGCAGTCGCGTCAGCAGAAAATGGTGGCTGGTCCAGGCCAGCGCGGGGCTGGTCAGCGGCTCAGCTTCCGCCGGCCAGCGATCGTAGGCCGGCGAATGCTCGTATAGCGTAATCTGCACTTGGTCGGCGGCAAGTGGCCCCAAATCAGGCATGGAACCGGCCACCGTATGCGCAACCGTCGTTTGACCGAACAGGCCATTGGGAAGCATGGCGAGACCGACCATCAAGGCCACGCAAGCCAAGCCTGGCCAACGACCAAACGCAGACAGGAGAGTTAGGGTATGGAACATATTAGCAATGCTGCTCAGGCGGGTGGTTGAAGCCTTGAAGCCCAACCAAGGGTAGGGAGACTACGAAGCTGGCGTGCTTACCATTCTAACTGACCCTCACAAGCGTGGCTTAGTGAGGGAGGGTCGAAAAAACAGGCGCTGAAGCGTGTTTTTTCGGGGAAGGCCCGCGCCGCACAGACGAGTCTGCAGCGAAGCGCATCAGGCTTGGGTTAGTAGAGGCCGGCACCCTCCCCGACTGAGCTGCCGCCAGTCGACCCTCCCGCTGCTACGCAGCAGGAGGGTTAGTT
>JADLDX010000453.1 GCA_020846515.1 Pirellulaceae bacterium | reverse complement strand
GAGAGGTCATCTCTCCGGTTGAGACAGTATTGGCGAAGATCAGCTTAGGCACAGGGCCGGCTTTCATGCGTCGGTAGATGTCGACATGGCTGCGAATAAATTTCGCCGCGTTATCCATTTGGCCGGCCAGGGCGTTGGCGTCCACTAACTGAATCGCTTTGGCCCTGGCGGCGGCAGCCGTTGGAATGGGCGAAGTTGTGAGCAACCACTCATGCAACTCCGGATATTTTTCCGGATTCACTTTCCACAGCGCCAAGGCAATTTGAGAAATCTCACAGGACTCGCGATGGCTGGCGTTATCACTAGCCACCGTATCGTTGCACTGACGACTGAGCGGAACTGCCATGACGACAATGGCCAGATCATCCTTGAAGTGCGCTTGAGCACCTTTGATGGCCTTTTGCGTAGCTCGGCAGTGTGAACACGTATAGTCGAAGAGTTCGACGAAAACGTACTTGGCGTCGGGGGAGCCGATCAACGGCCACTGTTTGACGCGCAGTTTGATGTTGGCTCCCGACAGGTGCACCAAACGCTCGGCGGGCTTTTCGGCTTTCTCTTCGTCCTTGGGTTTTTCCTGCGCCGGCGGCTGGCCATCTTGTTTTCCAGCCTGCTGATTCCCAGCCTGTTGATTTGGCCCGGCCAGGGCAACTTGACTGACCAGCAACGAAGCGGGTTGCGACAGCCAAACCACCAGCGGCTGTGCCCATGCTAGAGAACGAGTGAACTGCAGGGCAGGCTTAGCTAACGAACTGGTGTCGGTATCCGGGGCCATAAACACTTCGTCGCCTTCGCCTGGAGCGTCGAACATTTCGGGCTCTTCAACCACGCCACCTTCCACAGCCGGTGCCGCCGGGAATTCTTCAATGGTGAAAGTCGGAGGCGCTGGCGTCATCAATTGAATTACGACCAGGCCAAGTGTGCCGGTAAAACCGAGCGAGGCCCCGAGACCTTTGACCTTGGCAGGTAGGGGGCTTAACACGAGAGTGCTGATGCAGAGCAATAAACCACAGGTATGGGCACCCAGGCACCAAGGACATAGATGTTCCAGGACAAAAACTTGCAAGCCGGTAAACCAGAGTGCGGCCAAACCGGCCGACACGGCCGCTGTCGTCACGATGAACCACGTCCACTGACGCAACGCGCTGGGAACCGGGGAAACCGCCGCTCGGGCAGAAAATAACAATGCAGCCAGGACGCCCAAGTACATGCTGCTGGCCCAAGCCGCCACAGGCAGACCTAACATCGTCGACCACTGACTATGCAAAACGTGGTCACAGTCAAACATGCCTCCACCACAGCCCACAATTTTGGAACTGGTGAAGGCGACATAACTCAGGTAACCCGAAATGGCTAAAGCCGTACTGCTCAGCAGGACGGCGATACCAAACAAGAGCGGCAATCGATTGCGTGTAGCCACTTCTAATCGCGCTGGGCTATACGCAGACGCGGTCGTATACGCCGTCGAAGGAACAGCACTTGAATTCGACGCGGTCGAGATCTTCGGGGTAGCCATGATGTTTATCTACAGAAAGTGCTTGTGAGGAGCTTCTGACCTGCAAAGATTGAGGGGGCGAACATCAGTCAGAAACGCAAACCTCGCGCCATTTCTAACTATATGAATGAACCTACCACTGAGCGACCGGAAATTAAAAAATTAAGCGGGAATTCGATCAAATAGTTTCGAAAACAGTCGCTAGCATTGTGTTTAAGTTTGTTCTGGTAAGTGAGTCATTGTGAGAGAAATTTTCTCAAGGCGAGACACTTAAGGTAAACCCCAACCCAGCTGCTACCTGCGCGCTTCCGCGTGCCTCTGACGCCTCTCCCCAAACCTCACTCGTCCATTGTTCGACAAATCTGTCTACACTTGACCCATAGCGTCCCTTACGGTAAAAGAAGTAAAAGCGGTACCTATTTAGCGAGTTTACACAATGCACCTCTCTTTGCACACCGATTATGGATTGCGCACGTTGATGTATCTGAGTGGTATTAGACAGCGGGCAACGGTGGGGCAGATCGCCGAGTTTTACGAGATCTCGAAGGATCACCTGTCCAAGGTCGTTCAGCGTCTGACCGGCTTGGGGTGGGTGCGCACCGTTCGCGGCATTGGTGGCGGATTGGAACTGGCCACTCAACCCGAGTGCATTACTGTTGGCGAAGTGATCGAGAAGTTGGAAGGGTCAACCCAACTGCTGGAATGTGTGACGGCCCAAACACAAGTATGCGTCATTCAGCCCAACTGCAAATTGAGGCGCGTGTTGGCGGAAGCCCAGCGCATCCAGATGGAATATCTCCGTTCGATCAAGCTGTCGGAAATCGCTAAACCGGGTGTCCAATTGGTCAACCTTTCAAAACCCTAAGGAGTCTCTGGATGAATCGCAAACTTTCCTTGGTTCGGTATCGCCCGGTGCGCATGGCGCTGGTGGCGGGTGTCCTGAGCCTGAGCAGCTTGGTGACTGTTTTTTCGTTACCGGTTGGGTCATCCCACGCCGCACAGCCGCAGAATGCGGCCGCATCCCAGCCCCAAGACGCGGCTGTCGAGCGGACGCGCAAACAAGTTCGAATGCTCGACGGCATCTACAAGAATGCCATCGTGTTGGTCACCACGCACTATGTGACCGAGAAATCCGATTTGCCAGCCGGTGGCGCGTTCAAAAAGCTCTTTGAAGTCGCCAAGAAAGAAGGCTGGCACGAAGTGCGACTGTTGGATGCCACTGGCGACCCGTACGAACCGGCCAATGCGCCTGAGACCGCTTTCGAGAAGCGCGCGATCAAAGAGTTGGTGGCTGGCAAGACCTACGTGGATGAAGTTGTCGAGAAAGATGGCAAGCGTTTCTTGCATGCCGCCACAGCTATTCCTGTGGTCATGAAAAAGTGTGTCATGTGCCACGACAATTATGCCAACCTGCCGGAAGGCAAAGCCATTGGCGCTCTGGGCTATACGGTACCTATTGAGTAGTACCCACCGTTGACGCCAAGAGCTTCCTACGCGAAAACGGGGCGTGTGAAAAACCGCCCCGTTCCCTAGGAGATAGCCTTGGCTACCGTAAAGCGCGTTCCACCTCGCAGCGAGGTCGATCCCCAGGATTGTTGGAATCTCTCGAGTCTCTACATTTCCGATGCGTCTTGGGAACAAGACCTGATCAAATTCAAGGAACTCATTGGCGGCTTCGAGCAGTTTCGCGGCCAGTTGGCTGGCAGCGCCCAGCGACTGGCTGAGTGCTTGCAGTTTGACATTCAAGTGGATTTGCTTTCCGAGCGCTTGGGTACGTACGTCTTTCTCAAGACGACCGAAGACCAGGCCAACGATTTATATCAAGGCATGATGGGGCGTTTTCAGAATCTGGCTGTTCGCGCCAGTCAGTTGGCCAGCTACATTCGGCCCGAGATTCTGTCGATCCCTGAATCCACCATGCAGGCTATGCTGGCCACTCCGGATCTGGAGCCCTTTCATTTAGTGCTCAAGCGGATCACCCGCTTTAAGCCGCATACGCTGTCGGATAAAGAAGAGTCCTTGTTGGCCATGCAGGGCGAAATGGCGCAGACGGCTAGCAAGATCTTTCGCCAGCTCAACGATGCCGATTTAAAGTTCGGCTTTGTGACCGATGCCAATGGCGAATCGGTCGAACTGACCAATTCGACCTTCAGCCAACTCTTGATTTCGCCTGATCGAGGCGTGCGACGCACAGCCTTTCATCAATATTACGAGCAGTTCCACGCGCACGAGAACACGCTGGCCGCCACTTTGGCCGGCAGCGTTCACACCGATGTTTACTACTCCAAGGCGCGGGGTTACGAATCGGCGCTGGCCGCTGCCCTGTTCCCCGATAACATTCCGCAAGCCGTGTATGACAACTTGATCAGCACGGTGCGTGGGCAATTGCCGGCGGTGCATCATTATCTGGAAGTGCGTCGGAAAAAGATGAATCTGCCCGATCTGCACCACTACGATACCTATGTGCCCATCTTGGCCGATATGGAGCAAACTCGACCCTGGGACGACGCGGTCAGCACGGTCATCGATTCGCTCGAGCCACTAGGGGAAGGGTACTGCCAGAAGCTCAAGGCCGGCTTAAATGGCGGCTGGTGCGACCGCTATCCCAATCAGGGCAAGCAGAGCGGTGCCTTCAGTTGCGGGAGCTTTGAAGGCAATCCGTACATCATGATGAATTACAAACCCACGGTGCTCAACGACCTGTTTACGCTCACACACGAGGCTGGGCATTCCATGCACAGTCACTATTCGGCCCGCACTCAGCCATTTCAGTATTACAACTACACCATTTTCGTGGCCGAAGTGGCCAGCACGTTTAATGAGCAATTGTTGACGCACTACTTGCTCAAAAATTCAAGTGATACGCGTCTAAAGGCCTATTTGCTCAACCACGAAATCGACAGCATCCGCGCCACGATCGTTCGCCAAACCATGTTTGCCGAATTTGAAAAGCTGACACATGAAATGGCTCAAACCGGAGAAGGCCTGACCGTGCAGGCTTTTCGAGAAAGTTATAGCCAATTACTAAAGGCTTATTTTGGGCCGAATTTTGTAATTGACGAACAACTTTCATTGGAGTGTTTCCGCATTCCGCACTTTTATCGCGCATTCTACGTATACAAGTATGCCACTGGGCTGGCCGCAGCGATCGCGCTCTCACGACGCGTCCTGGAGGGCGGCCCATCCGAGCGAGCCGACTATCTGCGTTTCTTGAGCAGCGGTTGTGCCAAAGATCCGCTGGAATTGTTGGCCGATGCCGGCGTCGATATGACTACCCCCGAACCAATTGAAACGGCGCTGAAGCATTTTGATAGCCTGGTATCCCAGTTAGACCAGTTAGTGTGACTCAATGGGATGTTGCGGGTTTTCGCTTGCACGGATACCCTGTCTGATGCAAGTTAGCGCCACCCGGACTGCGATGAGACTCAAAGGAGTTGGTTGTGTATATAGCGGTTTCGACGGATTGTTTCCCAGACATTCCGATGCCTGATGTCGTAGAAACGTTCATTGACCTCGAATTTACGACGCTGGAGATCGCCTTGCGCGAAAACGGAGGCTTGCTCAGCCCCAGTCGACTCAAGGAGGAAATGGATCAAGTGGTGCGCGTCGTCCGCGATAGCCATCGCTTGGACCTCTGCAGCTTTGATGTGCATATCGCGGCCACCGGCGACCAGTATTATTCGCAATTTGCCGATATCTGCGTATTGGCCAAGACGACCAAAGTGGTCACGCTGACGGTGCCCTCCGGCGAATTAGGTACGCCCTTTAACGAGGAAGTCGAGCGGCTGCAGGAGTTGGTGCGTATCGCCGAGGATCAGGGCGTCCGCGTGGCCATGAAAAGCCAGATTGGGCGCTTGAGCGAAGATCCCGATACGGTCAAAGTTCTGTGCGACAACGTGCGCGGATTGGGCCTGACGCTCGACCCCAGCCACTACCACTGCGGGCCTTATCGCAATAAGAACATCGAAAAGATCATGCAGTACGTGTTCCACGTCCATCTGCGTGATTCGAAGAAGGATCAATTGCAGGTTCGCGTCGGCCAAGGCGAGATCGAATATGGCAAGCTGATCACCAGCTTGCAACGCGTCCGCTATGACCACGCCCTCAGTATCCAGATCGAACCGATGCCCGACGTCGATCAACGTCAAGAACTGCGCAAACTGCGATTGCTCTTGGACTCGTTGTTGTAGACGAATCGCTCCGCGACTCGTCCGCATCTTCTTCGAGCATCTTTGCTTGGCCAACTGACTCAAGCAGTTTTGCAAAAGCAAGAACGTTTGGGTTAGATGGTCGCCTTGTGCTCTGTGAAAGGCGAAGGATGTCTGAGCGGTGATAGACGAGTCGCGGAGCGACTCGCCTACAGTAAACGAGTCGCGGAGCGACTCGTCTACAAAGAGCTAGTCAGGCAATTCGATGTGCTCAGTCGAGGCGGCTTCACGCAGCTTGCTGAGGGCTCGGGCTTCCAACTGGCGGATGCGTTCTTTCGTTACACCCATCACTTCTCCAACTTCCTTCAGCGTCAACGGCTCGTGGCTGTGATCCAGCCCGAAGCGACGAATGATGATCTGCTGTTCGCGTTCATCAAGACGATTCAGGATATTGGTGATCTGTGACTGACGCTGTTGGTGCGCGATCTCCATGGCAAACTGGTCGGCCCGTTCGTCTTCGCGGCTGAGCAACACTTCCTCACCAGTCGTGCGAAAGCGATCCTTATGCTTGTACTCGTCCGGAATCGAACGGGCAAAGTTCTTCATGATCGCCCAGCTAGCATAAGTGCTGAATTTGTTGCCACGAGCGTAATCGAATTTTTCTACGGCCCGAATCAGCGACATATTGCCGTCGCTGATCAAACCGAAGAAATCATCGCTGCCGCCTACGTGACGTTTGGCAATGGATACGACCAAACGCAAGTTGGCTTGCACAATCTGATTCTTGACATCGACCGATGCCTGATACAGGCGATCGATCTCGTCCATCAAACTGCTCTTGGGATTCGACATGTCCAATTGCTCGCGCAGTTGGCCTGCCTGAAACTTCAAAAAGTTCATCTTGCGGAACAGGTGATATTCTTGCTCGCGGGTGAGCAGTTGCACATCGTAAAGCGAAGCCAGGTAGGTCGGCAAACCGGCTGGTGGTTTCATCTTGCGAGGCGGAATGATCGGTTCGGGGGTAGGCGAGAGTATCTCGGCCACCGTCGACTCCGACGCGCCCATGAAGATTTCGTTGGGAATAAAGTCCAGAGACAGTTCCAACAAACGTTCAGCCCGCTGCTCGTTCAGTATGCGTACGATGCTACCCCGCACGCGTCCGTAGCGTCGGCACAATTGACTGATGCTCACGCCGCGCAAGCTCTGCTGATAAATCGAACGTTTGTCGTCGCTGCTCAGCTCTGGCCGCTGGTCAGGGAAAACGGCCTGCGTTGGATGACGCCGGTCGTGATTTTTGAGCGTATAACGAATCGTCTCGACGCTGCGATGTACCTCGTTGGCTACTCGTCGTGCGACCTCCGAGAGGTTCGCGCCATCTACAGCCAAGTGGCGAGCACGCTCGATAATCTCTGCCCGCTCGTCGTCGGACAGTTGGCTGAAGCGTTCTCCACGCTTAACCCGTCGCAGGTTCTTCGACACAAAGCGTTCGACGCTGCTATGTAAAAAGCCCACTCGCTTGCGGCCATCGCAAACGAACCGGCGGCTGACCAGCCCTTGATCACGCCAGCGTGATATCGTTTTGGTAGATACATTGAACATCCGGCTCAGCTCTTCCACCGTGTGCACCGGTTCGGTGGCTTCGTCCAGACGTAGGTCCAGCGAATCGCTCACATCTTCGACGAACAGACGCAGGTCGTGAGCCGCATCGGTTCCACTGATCATGCGCCGCACGCTTTCGCTAGGACGATAATCGGTGACTCGGAAGTAGATGAACTCGTATGGATATTGACGCTTGGCGTCTAACTCACTCAATAGACGTTCGGCCCGGTCGGCCTGTTCTAAACGCTTCACGCGAGGCGCATAACGCACCTGTTGATCGCGAAGTTCACGCAATAGAGCGATTCGATAGTCTTGATGCATGATCAAACCTTATCCCTGCTTGCGAACCATGTCATAACTCGATCCCTGCGGTTTCCGACCGCTAACATGCTCCGCGGCTGGGTTGAACTTCATCTTGAAGTTCAGCAACAACGCGTCAGACGATTGGTTGGTGCTAGCCAGCCCTCCAGCCTGTCAGTCTACCGCGCCAAGGGGACAAACGCACGCTAGCACTTCAGTCAGTCGCTAGCTCTACCCAATGATATAGGGAGGTTTTCAAGTCCAACTTGGCGCGCTGGGCAGATCGGATAAGGCGCTTTCCTTATTTGGCAGTCCAACCAAGACGCGAATGTGTGATAGATGCAAACAAGGGGCCGAAAGTTCGCGCCCCGGGGCTTGACAAAGCCAACTAGTGACCTAGCACAGGGAATTCATATGAAAAATAATTTTGTCAGCCACCAT
>JADLDX010000452.1 GCA_020846515.1 Pirellulaceae bacterium | reverse complement strand
CACGTCGCGCGCTGGCTCGGATAGTTGGTTGATGGCTTGGGGTGACAGGTCGGGCATGCGCGCCATGCGACGATCGGCCAGCAGCGCTTCGCAATCTTCTTCACCGATGCCTAAGCGTTTGGCATCTTCGCGCAGTTGCTCGGTCGTCTGCGCCAATTGAGATTCGATGCGTTGGATGTGCTTTTGAATCTGGCTGATCCACGGCGCTTGCTCGGAAGCCGCTTCAATTTTGGACGTCAGCTTCAGCAAACTGGCTCGTAGCGGTAGATTGCGCGAACGATCGCGCAGGGCGCGACGGTGCGTTTTGATCTCGGCGAGTTTCGTTTGTCGCTGGGCCACTTCGGCGTTGATAGTATTCAACTTCTCAGCGGCCGACTCGGGGACATCGGTTCGCGCGGCCAGGCTGTTGATCTGGTCGACCAGCCCAGCGCGTTGTTGCCAGTTGGGTCGAACTTGGATGGCCACTTCAAAGCTACGCGATTCCAGTTCCCATTGCTCGATGCGTTGTTTGAGTTCTTCCAGTTCACCTTGCTGGGTGTTGCGGAGCGCGGCCAGTTCAGCCCAACGACGACCGCGGCCGGTCAGACTGTCGATCTCATCGCGCAGCTTTTCGCGTTTGACCATCAACTGCTGCATCTGTCCGGCTTCAGGCGTCAAGCCGACGACTTGACTGCGCGCAGCCCGCAACTGCCGCGTCACGTCCACCAAGGACACGCGATCCAAACCGCTGGAAAGTTTATAAAGTTCGTCCGCCGCAGCCGTATCATCCAGCGTGCTCAGTTCCTGCAGTTCGCGCAGACCGATAGCGAAGACGTTGGTAAAGATGGTTTCATCGATGCTGCCCATCAACATCGACAGACGATGTTGTCCTTGGGACAGGCCATCGGAGCCCGTGACGCTCAGCTGCCCCGCGACTCCGCCTTGATCCAATTGAGCACGGCGCGCGATCTCATAACCGCCACCAGGCCCGGTGACGCGAATCGCTCCACCAGTCTTGCCACCGTAGACAGGCGGCAAATAACGCTGACGTCGTTCGGGCGTAAATCCATAAAACATGGTGCGCACGAATTGCATGAGCGTTGTCTTGCCAGCCTCGTTCGGACCATAAAAGACGCTCATCGTATCGGGCAAGCCATCGACGGTCAGTCCGGACCAGACGCCGAAGCCATCGACTTGTGCATCCTTGATCTTCATTTTTCCAGTCCTCCATAACGGCGAGTGGGCGCAAGCAAATCGATCTGATGCCCGCGAAGCATGTCCACTCCCAAAAGCGTCGAGCGTTCAAGCATGGCCAATTGAGCCGATGATTCGTTAGGTAAAAGTGCGGCTGCCCAATGCGCAGCGCCTGGGGTTTCACCGTCGACCAACGGCTTGAGATTTAGTTCTTTGGCAGCGTTCTTGCGATGCCCAGCAGCCACCCGCAGAAAATCACCCAGAATGGTATCTTCATCCTGCCACTTCTTCGGAAGTTGTTTGGGCGGAAGCACTTCGATATCGACCGACCAGCAGGCTGGCGAGCCATGACCGAACTCGCGCCGCAACCAGGACAGCAGCTCCTCCAGCGCACTGGGGCCAACCACGCTGGCATTTTCCAGATCCATATGCACGCGCCAATGAACCAGTACGTGCCGGCCAGCCGCTTCGCTTTGAATGCGGGCCACGCGGCGGGCTAAGAGTTGACGTAGATCGCGACCCAAAGCCACATCGTCGGCATCGATCACTTGAATTGTCGTTCGCACCAGATCCGCTTCGACTTGATGCGTCTGCATGTTGCGCTGAGCGTCCAGGTCGACCAAAACAAATCCATGCGGGCCAGGTTCGCTCAGCGCGCGAGCTTGAGGCGATCCGCAATATCGTATGCAGGGTTGTTCTGCCGATAAGGTTTCCGGTTGATGTTGACCACCTAAAGCCCAGTAGTCGATACGCTCATTGCCTAGTGTTTCAACATCGGCTTGTCCGTAGGCCACAGCGATGACATAGTTGTCTTCAGCTTCGTGTGCATATTCAGCAGCGCGTATCGATTCAGCACCGTCGCTGCTGCGGCCGAATAAGGTAACCAAGGGATGACCATTGCGTCGGAAGACGACCGGTTCGACTTGTCGCTTGGAAAATACATGCACGTTGGCTGGTAAGGCCACGGCTTCGGGCCAGCGATCTGGATCGTCGGCTGCCCCGCCCGCCCAGTAAACTTCAATGCCGCGCGCGGCGAGTTCTTCGAAGCGATCGAGCAAAAAGGCGACGCCTTGAGCGCCAGCGGAAACTGGATTGAGCAGATCGCCAACCAATACGACAAAGTCAACGTTTTCGACTACCGCATGCTCGAAAACAGAGGCGGCCGCTTTCCACGGGGCGTCGACGAGCGTCCGCCGCAAATGATCCGGCAAGTCCAATACATCTTGCATTGGACGTTCTAGATGAAAGTCGCTGGCATGGATGAAGCGAAACGATTCCTTGGCCATTGTGCAAATCCTCCCTGATTGCCCGCTTACGCGTGAGGCCACATGTTAACAGGCCAGGCCATTTTTTGCCAACAGCGTTTTCTAATGCAACTTAGCCAAGTTGCCAAGCGTGAAAAAAGGGGTCAGGTCTATTTTATGCTCCTGCTGCTGGACTACAGCTTTCAATTCGTTATCAGTCCGGGAGGCCGACGCTCCGGCGGAGGCAAGCTGCAAATCGCAACTGATTGGCCATGCCCAGGGTCCTTGAAAAAAGGGGTCAGGTCTATTTAATGCTGCGCGGGAAGCACTTCGCTGCGGACTTAGTTTCTGCGGCGCGGGCGCCCTCCCAGAAAAAGCACGCTGGACGCGTGTTTTTCGACCCTCCCTAAGCTGCGCTTGGGAGGGTTAGTTCCGGCGCGGGCCCTGGCGCGTGGGATAACCCCCTAGGGGTGTATACGGAGCTCGATCCCCTAAGGTGGCCATAGTGGCCAGTCCAGAAAAGTGTAAAAAAGTGGCAAATTTGGCCTTGCAATAGTTGTCAAAGGCTCATTGGTAGTGATATACTTGACGATAGAGGGTGTCAGATCCCTTTCTTCGGGCGTGATACTCGGCTGCCGGCGATAGCTGAGGGGCTTAAAAGACGATTCCCGCAGTAGTTTCGTACTCAACTGCGGTAGTCGAGCTGGCAGCCGAGTTTCCTTCTTACCCGAACCAGTTAACCTTCCCCACCGACATCTGTCGCTGAAGGCTACCAGAGCTCGAAAGCTTGCAGTGCTGAAAGATATGCAGTGCTGAAAGATATGCAGTGCTGAAAGATAGGCAGTGCATTAAGGCTTACCGTGCTGGAAGGCATATAGCCAAGCTACGGCTGCGGCCGGTGCGCCGCGCGAGACGGCAGCGGGCACATAATCGGTTAATGTAATCCACGATGCATCTAACCAAGATTGCTGCATCGTCGGCTTATTAATCGTCATTGAAGATGAATTCAGGTGTCGTAACACGCGTTGATGAAGCGGTATGCCGTGGCCGCTGAAAATCAGTTTCGCGGTTTCTTGACCGGAAAAGTATTGCTCACTATTCCACTGAATCGCGTCAGCCACTTGCAGGGCTTGAGCTTCCACTACTTGCTCGGCCAGTTGATTGATCTGATGCGGCTGTAAGGTCTCACTGTCCTCACCGATCATCCGCGCCAAGCGGGCCCGAGCATAGTCGACTGTGCGTGGTCGGCCATCGGCCGTGTCGCGATCGTCGATGTCTGGTTCGATTAATTCCAGAGCGAGATAAGCGTCATCGACTGTCGCAAACAACTCGGCCATCACCGGGATCGGCCGATTGTTCAGTGTGAGTTTGGGCAAAATGGCGCAAATGGGCGTTCGCCTCAGGCCGGTGTAAATCAATTGTCGGCGTTCCAATCGTTGGCGATCGGTACGGGCGGGCGTGGCCACGCCCCGGTCGATGATGGGAATGACGTCGACGGTCGTTGAGCCGATATCAACTAGCAATGCCTGGTCGCAGTATGGTTGGGTCGCTGGCCAGTTGGCCAACCAGGTGGCCAGCGCATGCCAGTTACTGGCCGCGACGCGCCACGGATCTTCGTTAGCCTTTTCGATCGATAGCCACTGGCCGTCGACCGCGTAGACTGAGATCTGTTCTGGAGTGATGACTTGCTGAAGTTGATCGAGGATTTGCGCTACTCCTTCGCGACGCGTCGCGAAGCAGTCGGCCAGTTCGCCTGTCATCGTGACGGCCAGTCGATGGATGACAGCGCCCTGCGGACTGGTTGAGTTAAGTTCGTGGATCAGTTCGTGCGTGGCTTGGGCCAATTGAAAGGGCTGTTTCCACATGGCAAAGTTGCGTGAAACGGCCGTGGCAGTCTGGTCTGACCAAACCGCCATTTTGAGGTTGGCACCGCCGACATCAATACCGAGAACTCGTTCAGTCATGACCAGTTGTTTCTAAGCACGTGACTAAACACGCGAATAAGCATATGAAAACTTGCTTACAGGCTCATGGCATTCTTTAGAGAGCCGGCTCAAGGGCGTCTGGCTATGCGCGCCTAGGGGTGGAATAATCTGGGCCTAACGCAGGGTCCGCGTTTTAAACTAACAATCAACGGAGAATACATCGTGGAGATCATCTACTGTCCCAAATGCCGTGCTCAGTATAGCTTGCCGCCGGAGCATATGGGTAAGCAGGTGCGCTGTCAAAATTGTCAGGAGGTCTTCACGGCCAGTGCGCGAGTGGGCCATGAACCGCCGCCGATCATTCCTTTGGGCGCCGGTTCGCGCGTCGCTCATGAGATCGACTACGAGATCTTCGGCGACGATATGCAATATGTTGAGGTCACGCTCGATCCTCGGGAAGCGGTTATCGCGGAAGCTGGCGCGATGATGTTCATGACGTCGGGTATTCAGATGGAAACGGTATTTGGAGATCCGAACCAGCACGGCTCGAGCTTCTGGAACAAGGTTGTGTCGGCTGGTAAACGCGTGCTGACCGGCGAATCGATGTTTATGACGGTCTTCAGCAATACTGCGGGAAAACGGGAGACGGTGGCTTTCGGCGCTCCATATCCTGGACGAATCGAAGCCCTGCACTTGGATAAACTGGGCGGCCAGATCATCTGCCAACGCGATGCCTTTTTGTGTGGAGCCAAGGGCATTGAGATTTCGATTGCTTTTCAAAAGAAGATCGGCGTGGGGTTACTTGGTGGGGAAGGCTTTATTATGCAGAAGCTGATCGGTGACGGCATCGCACTAATTCATGCTTGCGGTACGATGATGCATCGGCAGTTGGAGCCCGGCGAGACGTTGCGAGTTGACACTGGGTGTATCGTGGCTTTAGGGCCTACGATCAACTACGATATTCAATTCAACAATAGTATTAAGAGTGCTCTCTTCGGCGGCGAAGGGCTGGTCTTTGCGACGTTGACAGGTCCGGGACCGATTTGGCTTCAAAGCTTACCATTCGGCCGCTTGGCTCGCCGCTTTGCCACCAGTTCTACTGGCAACAAAGAGCAAGGCTCCGTGCTCAACTCGTTTGGCGGCCTGGGTGGGATGCTGATGGGCGATCGGGAGTAACCACCCCGCACGCCGGACCGCGACGGCGAGGTGCCCAGCTGCTACTCGAGTAGCTCTCGAACCCATAGATTGCAAAGGTTTTATTCAGATGCGAGTAGCATATTTTGATACGCTCAGCGGCGTCAGTGGCGACATGACACTGGCTGCCCTGGTCGACGCAGGTGCCGATGGTGCCCGCATTGAAGCCCTGTTGCGGACATTGGGGCTGCCGAACCTGGAAATGCAGTTTTCCAATACGATGCGCGGTGGCTTTCGGGCGCTGCGACTGGATGTTGTGCATCCGCCCGAACATGCTCACCGGCATTTGTCGGATATCGTGGGCATGATCGATGCCAGTCAAATTTCTCCCCGAGCGCGGCAATTGGCCAAGCGTATCTTTACGCGTTTGGGCGAAGCGGAAGCCAAGGTCCACGGCACCAGCTTGGCCTCTGTCCATTTCCACGAAGTGGGCGCCGTCGATTCGATTGCTGATATCGTCGGTATCGCCATCGCCGTGGATGATCTGAACATTGAACGTATCGTGGCGGGCCCACCACCCACTGGCAGCGGCACGGTGCGGATTGCGCATGGTTTGGTCAGTGTCCCAGCACCGGCAACCGCGGAACTGCTACGCGGTATTCCCTTGCGAGAAAGTGCGATTCAAGCAGAACTGACGACACCCACCGGCGCCGCAGTACTGGCCGCGCTGGGCGATAGCTTCGGACCATTGCCGTCGATGAACATTGATCGCATCGGCTATGGTGCTGGCCATCGAGACATGCCCGAGCAAGCCAATCTCCTGCGGATCTTCTTGGGTAACGTGGCCGTGGGTGCTGGCCATGACGAAGTAGCGGTGCTGGAAACCAACATCGATGATGCGACAGGCGAGCAGATTGGTTTTGCCATCGAACGCTTGTGGGATGCCGGCGCTTTGGAAGTCTACACGACAGCGGTCGCGATGAAAAAGAATCGACCAGGTGTCTTGCTGACGGTCCTCTGCCCGCCGACGCTTCGCGATCGCATGGAAGATCTACTGTTTATGCACACCGGTTCTCTGGGCATTCGACGGCAGTTGATGACGCGTCGCAAATTGCATCGCGAGATTATTCGCGTAGAAACATCGCTCGGCGAAGCGCGGGCCAAGCTGGCTTGGCACTCAGGGCGCGACCCTAACGTAGCCCCTGAGTACGAAGATTGCAAACGTCTGGCTCTGGAAAGCGGCATGCCGCTCGCCCAGGTATACCAGTTGGTCATGCGGGCCGTGGTCAATCTCAAGCTCGATCGCCCCCCTGCCCTGATATCCAGCGCCGCGACCGTACCCGCAGCCAGTGGTGCAGCCCACAGCCACGATCATTCGCATGACCATGCACATGACCATGCACATGATCACTCGCATGATCACAGCCACGATCATTCACACGACCAGATTCATGATCATTCACATGACCATAGTCACGATCATAGTCATGACCATTCACATGACCACAGCCATGACCACAGCCATGATCAAGCGGATGAGCCAGGCGACGATTCTTTGAAGCGTTCTTGATGCCACACAACTAACCCTTCCTTCGGTCCCTTCGGGACGGTCGAAAAACAGGCGCATAAGCCTGTTTTTTCGGGGAGGGTGCGTGCGCCGCAGAGGCGAGTTCGCAGCGAAGTGATTCATGCTTTGGTTAGCAAGGCGAGCCCCCTCCCCGCCTGAGCTGACGCCAGGCGACCCTCCCACTGCTACGCAGCAGGAGGGTTAGTTCGCACTTCATGCTTTGGTTAGGCGAGGCGAGCCCCCTCCCCGACTGAGCTGACGCCAGTCGACCCTCCCGCTGCTACGCAGCAGGAGGGTTAGTT
>JADLDX010000451.1 GCA_020846515.1 Pirellulaceae bacterium | reverse complement strand
CGGCCAATCGTACACCTTCGAAAGGTGCCACCACTGTGCTGGGATGCGCGACTTGCGTCATCGTGCGGTGAAAACTGTCGTGCCAGGTATCAAATTGGTCTTGATGGCATTCTTGACAAGCGGCGGAGGAAACGAAGCCATCGCGCTGGGTCTGACGAGGCAAAGCCGCTTGAAACATGCGTGCTGTTGCTCCATCAGCGGCCGGCGCAGCGGCAGAGTTCGGCGCGGCCGTGCCTGCATTGGGATGCGTTGCATTGGCGTTAGCCGATCCAGCGGCGACTGTATCGTCCATGGGCCTGGTAGGCCTGGCGGGTCCGGCATGTCGGTCGGCGCGACGGCTTGACTCCAGCCAGAGCCCCACCGCCGCTGCTGCCACGACCAGCGCGATCACTGCCACTGCAGAGGCTGAAAGATTCTTCAAGGCACTCAAACTGCACCTGCCATCAGTCTATGGTCCGCCAAACATATCTACGATCAACTACATCCTTGGCCCGCCAGTGGCCCACTCTCAATCATACATGAAACACTGTCGTCGATCGCTCCGCGATCGAAACGTTACTTCCGAAACGTTACTTCCGAAACGTTCACGTGAACCAGCTTCGTTGTCCTTACTGTACTCCGACTGAACTCAAACCGCCGATTACGGTTTCTGCCACCACACGGCCATGCGCGGCAATTGCGCAGCGGCAGTGTGAGGTGGGTCGGTATCGAACAGTAGCGTGCCAACCGCAAAATCCATTTGGCCATCCTGGTTAAAGTCCGCGACTTCCAAAGCCGGGTAACGCGGCGTACCGCGTTCCAGCACGTGCGATTCAAATGTCAAGCTGGTTGATTCAGTACGCTTGGGCGTTGTTTGTTCCAACAGCACGACCGACGCAGGGTTTTGATCGGTCAGCGATTGGGGATAGACGTTCGTCGGCAAATTGGCCACGGCCACCAGGTCCATGTCGCCATCGTGGTCCATGTCGGCGGGCACAGCTCGATATGCGCCTGGCAAGTCCAGCAGGCGGTGATATTGAAATCGAAGTTCGCCTCGGTACTCCAGCCAGCCCACTCCATGCGACAAGTTCGCAAAGTTATTGTCGAAGCAATCGCCATGTACCACTAACAGGTCCATGTCGCCATCACGATCCAAATCAACTGGCTCTAAGCCCACCGAACCACTTGTCAAGTCATCGCCCTGGTGCAGCTTTACCTTGTCAAATTTGCTGGTACGGTTAAGCAGTAATTCAACCGACTCGAATTCCTGGCTGAAGATCGTCGCGATGTCCGTGCGACCATCATCGTCCCAGTCGAAGGCGGACAGTTGCACAGCACCTGGACGATGATCCAACTTTCGCGAAGTAAAATTCATGGACTGGTCGCCTTCGCGAACCAGCAAGCGTACCGCCCCGGTTTCGCGATGCCCGAACTCGGCCAGGGCCACATCGAGTCGACCATCGCCGGCAAAGTCGCCGACGCATACATCAGCCACGCGGCCGATGTGTTCGATCAACGGCGTGACGGTCAAGTTAGTTGTCGCTGGATCGCGATACAACCACAGGACTTGTCCAAACGCATGATCGTACGGATTAAAGCTACCCAAGTCGGCGACAAGTAAATCGGTGACACCGTCTTCATCCAGATCGCAAGGGGTCGTACGGGCTGGCACGCCGACGCGGGTCAGTAGTTGCGCGGATGATTGCGACGGTGTCAGAGTGACCAGGTTGATCGAGCCGGACCGCATGTCCGTAACGACTACTTGGTTACTGGCCTTGGAATCCCATCGCATCAACTTAATAGAGGAGACAGCCGGCGACAGATCGCCACTATCCTGCCAGTTGAGTGGCTCTCTATTAAAGCGATCACGCCAATTCTGGTCGACGGCTGGCGGCGCGGGAAACTCGATCGACTCCGGCGCATGTGCTCGATAGTAAGCCAACACATCTTTCAAGGCGGGCGGTTGCAAATCATTGCGTCCGGATCGCGCGTAGAATTCGAAGCCTTTGTGAATTTCGTCGTACCAGGCTTCCCTCGCAAAACTGGCTGGCTTGGGCAGTCGATGGCAATGGCTGCAAAACTTTTCGATGATCGGATCCGGATCCGCAGACACAATCTGCGGAGATTGGGCGATCGATTGGTTGATCGCGGACATTCGCTCGGCCAACTTGGGCGACTCGACGTCAACCACAGGTCGATCATTGCGTTGGCACCCGAGTTGGCACCCGATGAAAAACATCCCACTGCACAGCAAGATTACAGGCAGGCTGATGACCGCGGCGTTGGGTGCTGCAGCTTTTGCGGTGCGCGCGGAGTGAGCAGTACCTAAGTGGGCAAGCAAGAATGTGGCCATACAAGTCTTGATGAGGAGGGTCGACTGGGACTAGGATCATTGTAAGCTGAAGTTCAATCCACTGGGCACTCGCTTGGGCACTTGCTAATCGCCTATCCGAAAGCGGGGCCGCTCCGGCTGAGCCTCTCCGGCGCTTCAATTGTTCTGCCGTTTGGCCGGCTAAAGAAACAGATCGTCGATTTAACGAGTCACAGGGTCACCAACTTTTGAAGAAACTCCTCTCTGCACTGTTGATTGTCTCTTTGGCAGTTCTGGCTGTAGTCGCTTGGAATCTGCGTCTTGGGAATCAAGGACGTGTGCCCAGTTCGAGTGCACCATCATCGACCTTGCCCAATGAGTTCATGCCCATCGAGTCCTTGTACCTGGCTGGCGACTTGTCGCAGGCTGTGTATCTCTCAGCCAAAGCGCCTGACGACTGGCAATTGCAACTGTTGGCTGCCGATTGTTATCGTCAGCTTGGGTTAACCGTGCGCATGGAGCAGCAGTTAACCAAACTCAACCAGTTCTTATCAACCGCAAAAGGTTTTCCGTCTCCCTCTAGCGCTGAGGTTGAATCGCAGGTCGCGTTGGTGAAGGCCATGCACAAAATCCAATATGGCCAATTGGACTTGGCGCCGTCGGCCATGGTCAAACTGTTGATCACTGGTGGCGCGAGATCGGTTGATGCTTATAGCGTGGTCGTTCAGGGGGCCATGGCTCGAGATGATTTCGATGCGGCGGCCCAACTGCTCGATCAATGGGAGGAGCACGATCGGTCTGCCGGTATATTGGCAGCCAGCGCGCAGCGCGCGTTCCTGCGGGCCATCTATTTAAATCTGAAAGGTGACCGATCGGGCGCAGAAGGCAAGCTGATCGAACTGATCGATGCCAATCCTCGTCATGAACTGGCGTGGCTGTCGCTGGCCGACATTTATTCTCGGCCACCGAATATTCGTTTGTCCCATAGCGAAATACTCTTGAATGAATTTGTGAAACGCTTTCCCTTTAGCTCGGAGGGACCACGTCGGTTGGGACAAGTCCAGCGACGCTTGGGCGTTGCCCAGCCTGATGTGCGGACAATTGCCACCGCGTCGGCGGGCGAGCGGGATACATCGCCAGCATCGAGCGACTCTGCGCTTCAATTGGAGCAGGCGAAGATCCATTTTGATGCCGGCGACTATGCCATGGCTGCGAAGCTGCTCACGCAAATTGGACTAGCTACGCCCGTGCAAGCCCAGCAGTTAACCGACTTGGCCTTTCATCGCACGCTCGACGGTCAGTCGGATATGAGTCATGAGTTGCAGGGGCGTGTGAGTTGGAGCGCCACGGCGTTGGCTTTGGCCGGCGATGTCGCCACGGCTGAGCAGATCTTTGACACAGCCACCGATCGCTCAGCGCGTTTACGCCGCTTGCAGGATCTGTCGGCTCGTCAATCGGTGACGTCAATGTTGCAGCCAGCATCGCAGCCAAAGGGTATCGCGAGTGACGAATCGCTTGAGCAGGTACGGAGCTTGACAACTAGTTGGTCGGCACGGCCGGCACCGTCCATAGATTTTCCCAACCACAACTTGGGTATGGCGTTATACCAGCAGCATTGTGCGGTATGTCATGGTATTGCAGGTGACGGTCGGAGTCGTTGGGCCGTACAGACGGCGCGTTCGCCGCGCAACTTTCGCGACGAGCCAATACGTTTCGTATCCGCCACTAATGCTTTGGCTCTGGATGAAGATCTCAAGCAGACGATTCGGCATGGCCAATCCGGCGGTGCGATGCCAGCGTTTCCGAAACTATCGGACGCCGAAGTGCAATCGATTGTTCTGTTGCTGCGCGAGTTTCGATTGCTGGGATTAAAAGAAACGTATGAGCGTGAGGTGGCCGCCGGATCAGCTATCGACGCTTGGGAGCCTTGGATGATGGCTCGTACCGAACCCAGCCAACCGCTGCCGATTCCTGAGTTGCCTAGTAGTCCGGAGAGCATCCAACGAGGCGGCCAACTATTTCAGACGGTGGGTTGTGTGAACTGTCACGCTCAGCGTGACTCGCTACCTATGAATGCATTGTTCGATTCGTTGGGACGGCCAACGCCTGCGCCCAATCTAGCCACCGATAGGCTGCGCGGTGGTGACAAACCAGCCGATCTTTACAAGCGAATCAAGTTGGGACTACCCGGTACCCCACACCCTGCCCTGGTCGATGTGTCAGAAAGCGATGTGGTGGCGCTGGTGGGTTATTTGATAACGATCTCGCAGAACTAACCCTCCCGCTGCGTAGCAGTGGGAGGGTCGAAAAACACGCCTTCAGCGTAGTTTTTCGGGGAGGGTGCTTGCGCCGCACAGACGAGTCCGCAGCGAAGTACTTCATGCTTTGGTTAGTCGAGGCCGGCCCCCTCCCCGCCTGAGCTGCCGCTAGGCGACCCTCCCGCTGCTACGCAGCAGGAGGGTTAGTT
>JADLDX010000450.1 GCA_020846515.1 Pirellulaceae bacterium | reverse complement strand
GTCAGGTACGACGCCCAATCGTGGATCAGCCGCCGGGCGTTAGCCCACGGTTTCCAGCTGATCAGCCGCAGGGCGCTAGCCCACGGTTTTCAGCCCAGATTACGATCGACGCCCGTGGGGAAACACACGCAATCCATTTTAGAAGCGGAACGGCGCAAGCCGTCCGGTATATCCCGGCAGTCATAGGAACCGGAGGGCTTGCGCCCAACCGCTACAAATGCCGGATTTCACGAGCAAACATGCTTCACAGCGTTGCCCGAGGGCCTACTACCTTTTCCAAAACTTTCAGCCAGTTCCATCCGCCCACGAAATAGAAAGTAAGTCCATGAACAGAGCCTTGATAGTTATCGACGTCCAGCGCGAGTACTTTGAAGGCGCTTTTCCCATTCGCCATCCGGTTGGTCATTTGAGCAATATTCTCGAGGTGATGGATGCTGCGCGGCGGGTGAATATGCCGACTGTGGTCGTGCGCCATCACCAACCAGACCCCGAGTCACCTGTATTTCGCCAAGGCAGCCCGATGTGGCAACTGCACCAGGAAGTTGAATCGCGGCCACGCGATGTGTTGATCGACAAACACCTGCCCGGCTCGTTCACCGATACACTCTTGGATCAGTTCTTAAAAGCCAAGCAGATCGATACGGTCTGTATCGCCGGTTACATGACTCAGATTTGCTGCGACACCACCGCCCGTCAAGCGTTCCATCGTGGTTACCAGGTCGAGTTCCTGCGCGACGCGACTGGCACGCTGGATGTCGAGAACAAAGCCGGCTCGGTGACCGCCGAGCAACTCCACCAAGCGATCCTGGTCTCCCAGCAAATGTTTATCAGCGATGTCATCGACCAAGCCACCTGGCTGCAACGCGTCGGCTGAAAAAAGGGGTAGGGTCTCTATTTTCCGCCTGCGCGAAAAAAGAGACCTGACCCCATTTTTCGTTTATTCCATCAACTCGAGCTCGGCCGAAAGCGATGGACCACGTAACGCTGCTTGCAAACTACGGATCGAACGTTTGGTGCTAGGCAACCAGCGAAAGGACACTGACTTAGCACGATCATCATCATCGGCAGTAGCAGTAGCAGCAGTAGCCTTTGAGCTTTCAGGCGTTATTGCTTCGATCCAACCATCCACCTTGAGCGCCATGATGGGCTTGGTCTGACGATCGTTTAACATCTCGCGAATCATGGAGAACCCTTCACGACTCCAAGTGATCGTGAGTGAATCACCATCGCCGTCTTCATCTTCATCAAGGCTCTGAACCGCGCTCAGCCAGTCTTCATGCAATGGCGTGGCAGATAAGCAGGCTACTTCGCTACCCGTGGCCGTGGAGCGAACCACGAGACCTTTAGGTAGCTTGCCGGAAACACTGGGCACGTAGTTGTCAGCCGTGCCGCCAGCACCACCCTGGCTCTCATCGGCGCAAATGACTAACGACGGGGCTTCAGTGATCGCCAATTGATCCGTGACTCGTTCGCGCCAGCGTCGGAGCGTAGTGACTTCCAAGCGATCGCCCAACTGCCTGATCGACATCGTTGATACGTCCTGTAATCGAGCGCTCAGAAATTGCGAAATCTCTTGCTCACTGGCCTGGCCAACAATGCGATAACGCAGTGTGGTGGGGTAGAGCCCGAGCACCCACACGACGACACCGCAGATCACGATAGAACAGACCGCTGTTTCGATGATCGATGCGACTCGCACATACTTGGACTCCGTCGAAAAGAAGACGGTAGTTAATCCCCAACCACCGAAGCGCGATGGGCTGACCAAACCGCCGGGCTGTGCCGGTTGCAGTTGTGCACGGACCCAAATTCCAAACGGAATGGATGCCAGGGCCACGGGTGAGAGCGGAAGCATCGAGACCAACGCTGCCACTTGACCGATCAACTTTTCTCCGGTGTTTGCATAGATGATGCCTAACACCAACTGGGCGATGGCGATCGGCCCGATGCAGATTGCGGAGAGTATAATAGCCATCGCCTTTTGCTGGCCGTCAAGATTCGAGGTAGCTATGGCGGTTTCGATGATGGCCAGCACGCCGATGTTGAGCAGCCCAAAGAGGATACACAAGACCGGGATGGCAAGGATTAGCGGTCCTGGAAATTGTATCTGCCTGGATGACGCGCCCACCAAGTGAGGTCGAGTTGCCAAAATACGCTGGATGACTTGCTGTGCCAGTTCTTGATTGCCATGTTTAATTTTGAGCAACAGACAACCGTTCTCAGAGCCAGGAAAGTATTCCAAAAGGCTGAACGAATCTCCGTTGACTTGCATGACGCCATCAAAGACGCCGGGACGAAAATCTATGCGTACCAGCCGATTCCAAGGTAACGTCGCCTCGCGCAGCTTGGATCGAATCTGACCGATCAATTTATCTCGGCTTCGGTATTCGATATGGATGCCATCCTCGACTGCTCGCAACGTTCCATGAACGATGGACAACCCATTAAAGCCGTCGCAGTAGAATGGCACCGCAGCGATTGGGGCTGCGTTTTCGTCAGTCAACTGCGACTGTGCGGCGGGTGCCATAAGCACACTACAGTTCTGCAGAGCCACACGAAAATCATCGACGCTTTGGAACCGAGCCGTGGGCCGCTGCTGCAAGGCTCGCAGAAGCACGCCATCAACTTCAACACTGACTTTGGAATTGATACGACTGGGGACTTCGAAATTACCGATCGGCAATTGTCCCGTCAGCAGTTCATACAGGATCACTCCAAGGGCATAAATGTCGACGCGATGATCGACTTCGTCACGCTGCGTTAACTGCTCTGGAGCCAAGTAGTGGGCCGTACCCAAGACTTGATTGGTAGCCGTAATTTTTCGCTCGGGTAGAGCTGCATCATTGATCTTGGCAATACCGAAGTCCGCTAGCTTAATG
>JADLDX010000449.1 GCA_020846515.1 Pirellulaceae bacterium | reverse complement strand
CTGTTTGTCCTGCTACCAAAGATTGTTCAATATGCGGAACCGCCTTGACCGCTCGCTCGAGCCCGGTAGTCAGTTAGAGTTACTGAAGAAGTCGACATCATCACCGAATGGTCGACTGGCACCGCCGCGATCGGATATGCCCTTGGCCTTATTTGGCCCGGAGCGATACGAGCCGCGTTATGAGTATCCGCTGATCGTTTGGCTGCATGGTTGCAAGAGCAACGAGCGCGAGTTGGAAGCGGTCATGCCCGTGCTGAGCCTGCAGAACTACGTGGCCTGCGCGCCGCGCGGCACTCAAGCCAACGAAGCCTGTGGGCAGACTTTTCAGTGGTCGCAGTCGCGGGCAGCCAGCACTTTGGCCGAAGAGATTGTCTTCGCTTCGATTGACTCGGCCATGAATAGCTTTTCCATCGCGCGACAGCGTGTGTTTTTGGCCGGCTTTGGCTCCGGTGGTACCACTGCCCTCCGTATCGCGCTGCGGTACCCGCATCAATTTGCTGGTGTTGTTTCCATTTGCGGTGCTTTCCCCAAAAACCATCATCCGCTTAGCAATCTGCAAACTGCTCGAGCTCTACCGATCCTCTGGATGTATGGCGAAGACTCCACGCAATGTGGCGTGGATCACATTTGCGAAACTCTTCCCTTGATGCATGCCGCCCACCTTCGCGCCATGTTCCGCCAATATCCTACCCGCGACGATCTCTTAACCAACATGCTCAGTGACATGAACCACTGGCTGATGGAGCAGGTCACCAAACAACCTGCCGCCCTCGACAACTCCGTCGAAGAGACTTTCTCTCGGAACTAACCGAAAAAGGGGTCAGGTCTCTATTTTTTGCCGGGCTCCAGCTCGACTACGTGAGCGAAGCAATCCGGCCGCTGAGCGACTGAAGGGTGACATCTAGGCTGAGCGGTCGCGCAGCCGCTGCTGGAGTTCTGCGAATTGCGTTGCGAGAGTATCCACGCCTAGAGCTAAGAGCTCGCTCTCGGATGTGACGGGCTCGCCAAGTAAGTCCTGAAGCAATTGAATCTTCCCGGCGAACATGCCCTCTTCACGTCCTTCCTCACGTCCCTCTTCTCTCGCATCTGCCAAGTTGGCCTCTTGATCACGCAGGAACTTGAGGCGATCTTCGTAGTACTGGTAGTCTTCGGGGGATTTTGAAATCATCTCTAAAACTCCAATCGCTTCACGGTACGGTTCCCCACCGAGCAAATTAGACAACTGCTCGGGTTCCATCTCGGCTGCGCGAGTGAACAAGTACAGCCACTTTTGGTCTGGGGGCAAACCACCGATATTATCGCTCTCAGGTCGGAACTTGGGAAGCTCGATGATGTGAAATTCGAAATCATCCGTCATCACCAACTGGGGATCCTGGTCGCATCGCAAGCGAAAACTATGCTGCCAACGGCCCGCTGTACTAGATTCGGAATACATCCGGCGGTCAATCAAGCTGATACTGATGGCGGGCCTGAGCTTGGTATAGCCGTCGCCCTCTTGCAACTGGCGCCAGTAATTGCGGCAATTGTAGTACAGCAATCGATTAGGGAAAAAAAGTGGCAGGCGAGTTTGTACCTCGATGTTGAAGAACCGCCCCAGGCTGTCTTGGGCCAGAACGTCCAAGACGATGACCTTGTCTTCTGATCTATCCTTGCCGACAAGCGGATTTAGGATTTTCACCGCCACCACAGGATGCGACAGTTTGAGCATCGAGTTGAGAAAGTGTATCGTCACGGCCGGATGCTCGGGGCTGCCCAGCATCTTCTTGCTCGCATAATCGACGCGGGGATCTATTCTCAGCGGCATCTTTGTTATCCATGAGTGAAATGCGTCGATTCCATGGGTGAACGGAACGACCCGAAAAGGGGTCAGGTCTATTTTGCCACGCGTCCACGCATTGGTGAACTCAGTAACACCAACTCAAATGGAAAAATAGACCTGACCCCTTTTTTTGCGTTTCTGGGGAGATTAGGTTGAGGTCTTGCCACGCCCCCTTTCGGACCAGGCTCTAAGATCGAAACGCTTGTTTATGACGTCGCTCGTTCGGCTACAGCAAACTGTGGTTCTCTGGACCCTCTGCGTCTGTACTTCATTCGCCGTTGCCCAAGTCGTCTTTGCCCAACAGGCAACTCCGCTGAGCCAGCAGCCTCAGGTCTACTCCGTCGGCGTGGCCAAAGTCGATATCACGCCCGACTATCCGGTGCGCCTAAATGGCTTTCTGGTTCGCAAACAAGAATCGGTCGGCGTGCGTCAACAGATCTGGGCAAAAGCTATCGCCATTGGCCAACAAGCTGACGCGGCAGTATTGATTACTGTCGACGCGCTGGGCATCCCTGACCAACTAACCGCAACTATAGCCAAACGCTTGCAGCAGAAAGCTGGCCTCAACCCGGCCCGGTTGGCCATCACGGCTTCGCACACGCATACAGCGCCGATGATCAATGGCTGCGCGCCGAATATATTTGGCGAGCCGATACCGCCCGATGCGCAAGCCCACATCGATCGCTACACCCAAGAATTTACCGACAAACTTGAGCAAGCCGCCTTGGAGGCTCTGAAAGACCGGCGCGATTCGACGTTGCATTGGGGTATCGGTCTGGTGAGCTTTGCCAAGAACCGACGCGATAAAAACGGACCGTTTGATCACGACCTGCCCATGTTGGTCGTCCGCGACTTGCAGTCTCAGGTGCGAGCCATCTATGTCAGCTACGCTTGCCACTGTGTCACGCTGTCTGAACCGCGCATCGGTGGTGATTGGGCCGGCTTTGCGCAAGTCCAAATCGAGAAACGCTACCCCAAAGCCATAGCCCTCACTTCGGTCGGTTGCGCTGGTGATCAGAATCCATCAACCGGCGTGGTAAATGACCGGGCTGATTTAGCGCAAGCCCAAGGCGAAGAGATTGCCGTCGAAGTCGATCGACTGCTCAGCACCACGCTGCGACCGGTCAGCGGTCCACTGACTATCGCCCAACAAGAATTGCAGTTGCCACTAGATACGCTGCCGACTCGCGCGGATTTTGAGCGCCTGGCCCAGGAGAACACTCCTACCGGCTTTCATGCGCGCGTGCAGTTAGCCAAATTAGATCGCGGTGAAAAACTACGCGAGCAGATCAGCTACCCAGTGCAGTCTTGGGCCTTTGGTGACTCGCTGGCCATGGTGTTCTT
>JADLDX010000448.1 GCA_020846515.1 Pirellulaceae bacterium | reverse complement strand
TCCAAGACACTTTCTGCTCAGCGATATGGCCACTGCCTGTTTCGTTTCCGATCTGCATCTGCTCAGTCCACGTAGCCTGGCTGGTCGTTGGATGCCCGCAATTGATGCCGCTTGCAGCGATAGTCGTCTGATCGTACTGGGCGGAGATATCTTCGATTTTCGCTGGGCCACGCTCGGCGGTCATTTGGCGACGTTGGCTGCGGTGCGCAGTTGGTTGCTTGAACTATTGGTCAGGCATCCCCAATCGCAAATCGTGTACATCTTGGGCAATCACGACTCGCACCCAGATCTGCAACAGCTACTTGATGATCTGGCCAGTTCCTACCCGCAACTTTTGTGGCGCGCGGAGAGTTATCAAGTGGCCGATTGTCTTTTCTGCCATGGCGATATTCTGGACGCCGGCAGCCAAGCCAAACTAAAGCCATACCGCGCAAAATTTCAACATGAACGGCAGGCCAGCCGGACAGCTCACGGTTTGTACAACGCGGCCGTGGCCATGCGATTGCACCGCACCATCCCCCAACTCTTCCATCGCCCGCGCGCGACGTGCACCAGACTCTGCGAGCTCCTGGCGATCAACGCCCTAGCTACCGAACCGCCCGTGCGGCGAGTCTTCTTCGGTCATACTCATGTACCGGTCTATGAATTGCCCATCGGTCAGATCCATTATTACAATCCCGGTGCCGCCCTGCGCCATATGAACTTCGCGCCCATCACTTTTGAAATCGACCTGGCCTGACAATTTTTTTGCCAACTCACCATCCGGTCGAACCATTAGTTCATTAGTCCATCAGTCCAGCGAGCGCGCCAGCCGCAGACCGACATGCTCCAAGCGTTCATGGGGCGGTGTTGGATTGCGAACCACTGAACTCATGGCAGTTTGGCGAATAGCGTTGAAACCACCGCCACGATGAATCCTAGATTGATGGTCTTCGACCACACCGATCCAGTTCATTGGCGTTTCGCTGGACTCCACGTCCATGGTCCATTCGCTGGCGTTACCGTGGGCATCAAATAATCCCAGCGAGTTAGGCAGCAATGATCCGACTGGTTGCGTGTGGTTGTCGGAATATTGGGAATCCCATGCGTAATAGTTCGACATGAATGTGGATTCACCAAAGGAGCACAGCGTTGTGGCACCTGCCCGACACCCTGTTTCCCATTCTGCGCCTGTTGGCATGCGGTAGCCACTCAGTTTCAGGATATTGGGTTTGATGCGCATACCGGCGGCAAACAGACCTTGCTCGTTAGGCTGATAGCACTCGTCTAAACCTTCTTTTCGACTGAGCCAGTTGCAAAAGGCCGCGGCGTCATACCAGCTCAGTTGGATCTGCGCGCAGTGGCCATCCACTTCTTGGGCAGCCGCGTCTTGACTCAATTTGTGACCCTGCCATGCGTGCTGGGTTTCCTTTAGGAATTGTTCGAAGTGTTGCCGTTGAACCTCACATCCAGCCAAGGCGTAGCGGTACGGAACCGTTTCGCTAGCAGGAATTTCGATCATCACTTCGTCCAGCGAATTGACAGACCAGGCTTGCGAACGGATTTGACCATCTGGTGCGTCTGAACGCGGGCCCAATCTCTGAGCTGGAGTGGCTTGCAAATAGGCCAACATTCTTTCGGCCGCCGCCCGCATGCCTGGGTCTGCATCCTGGCTACAGAGTGCCGACATTTCCTCTATGAGTTCGGTGCGTTCAGCGTCGGGTAGTTCGTGGGGGTTGGCTCTGCTTAAAGCCATCAGTAGGTAACGCCGCTGGGAAAGAGTGGCATCGAACAATCGATCCTTAAGGCTGTCAGGCAAATGCTTAACAGGTGTCAGCGCTTGAGAACTGCGCAGTCGTTTCAGAATGGCGGCCCGGGTCAGCGGCGCATAGCCTACCAGGCTGAGCTGCGAGACAATATTGTCGGGCGTCGGTGAATGTCGCCAGAAGGACCAGTAGCTGTCATCATGTCCCAAGGCCAGTAGCGCCATGGCGGCCAAATGTCGCTGATGGCGTCGTGTTTTGGGAGGTATCTTCTCATCGTCTGGGCCACCTGACTCGCTGTATTTTTGCAGGCTGCGGATCGTCGCTTCATCAGCCTGCATGCGGCCTAAGATGGTGGTGTACATCATGGGCGGCGCATTAACCATCAAATCGACAGTTTGATCGACGTCATCTTGCACCAGAATATCCCAGACATTAAAGATCCTGAGCACGTGTTCGCTACTGGGCAATAGATGCGGCATCCTGGTCAAGCTGCGCAGGCCTATCACTAACTTATCCTTCACATTCTGAAAGCTTTCCAGCCGCGTTGAGAGATTGGTCAAATCATCTTGGAGCAATGCTCTGGATAAATTCAGCAGTGTGCTCTCAGAGGACCAGTGGCTGTCTTCAGGGCAACAGTGCGCTAGAAATACGGCCGCGTTGAGAACGCGTTCGTATGCTTGCGTATTTTCGTCCTTGACCAAAGCCCACATCCGCTTGCTCAACTTCGGCAAGTAGGGTTTCAACTGAATAGCGAGCAAGTCGGCTGTACGTGCATCGCCTGACAGCATGGTTTCAGTAACTTCCCAAAGCAACTCTTCATTGCTTGGAAGCAGGGCCAATTGGGCGCGCAATTGCTGATTTTTATCTGGGGAGTTCAGGGCGGACTTCAACGCGGCATGAGTCTGAGTGCCATATTGGCCAATCTGTTGCAGACGACTGGTCAAATCCCTGTCGTCACTTGCCAGCAGATCCGCGACGGCCTGGGCAGCGAGTTGCTGAGAACGATAGACTTGCCAGCCCACGCCGATCACAGTTAACAGCAGTAGGGCGAGGCCGATAGCGAGCGTGTGTTTCCGTTGCCAGGTGCGCTTTGGAAGCGGTTCTGTGCCGTCGATACCCAGGAAGTTGCGTAGTTGGCGCGCCATTTCGCCAGCCGTGGCAAAGCGATCTTCCACGCGCGTTGCCGTCGCTCTTCGGCAAATTGCCGCCAAAGCTGGCGGAATATTGGCGTCTCGAGGATTGACCAACGGGTTGCGGTCGACGGTTGTGCCTGTTTTTGAGGGCGGGCTGGGAACCGGTTCACTGACCTGAGACGGTGTATCAGACAGAGCCCGCAAATCGTTTAGCGTTGATCGACTAAGCTGCGAAACTGAATACTGGCTGGGGCTGCCCATCGGCCCAGCCAACAATTCAATCAGCACTTTCCCTAGGCTGTAGATATCGGCGCGGTGATCAATAGGATCGAGTGATTGGCCATGTTGTTCAGGGCTCATATAAGCCGGAGTACCGGCTTGCGGATAAGCTTGAGTACCATCTAAGGAGCGCCAGGCTAATCCAAAGTCGACCAAAACGGCATGGCCATTCTCGTCTAAAAGAATATTCTGAGGCTTGATATCGCGATGGACGATGCCTGATTGATGCGCGTAGTCGAGCGCCTCGGCGACTTGAGCGATCAATCCTGCCGCCGCCTCGGGCGTATAAGACTCCCGTTGCATCTGCTCGGCCAGTGTCTGTCCTTCGATCAACTTGCTGACCAGAAACATAGGCAGTTGATCGGTACTGCCCACATCGTAAATCGGCGCGATGCCAGGATGGTCTAAACCAGCTGCGATCTGCGCTTCGGCTAGCATCAGTTCCAAGTGGGCATGGTCTTGCGTGAAGTTGGAATGCGGGACTTTGATCGCCACATTGCGTTTCAACTTTTCATCGACGGCCAGAAAGACTCGACCAAAGCCGCCGCTACCCAATAGTCGCCCAACGCGATAGCGTCCCAATAACTCCGGCATCGTTCTCGACGCAGGCTCCGCAGACATGCGGTTGATTGTATAAGCACCGGTTCCCGTGGCATCGGAAGGCTGCTCCCGCTGGCCGCGCCATAACTGGTGCGCCGCCGCCGGCGTACCACCCCCTCCCTCGGCCGGAAAATCTGCGATGCGGGCGAGAGATGCGGGGGGTAATGCGGCCAACCAGTCTGGTTGGCTGCCGGCATTAAATAGCTCGGCCACCGTCCGCTGACACACTTCGCAATTCTGTAGATGTGCTTCGCAGCCCGCGATATCCAGTCCGCTCATGAGCCCACTGGTGTAGCCGGCCAGGATAGCGTCGCTTAGGCAAGGGTCCGTTTCATCGGGGTTGGACATAAAACAAATTGCCGGGAGTAATTTGGATCAACGAGTTCGCATTTTTCTAAGCACGTACGAGGTTAACGTTTCAGGCTTGGCCCTATTGTACCTCGTCAGGAATATGCGTCGATTCCTTGGTGATACCTCAGTAATACCTCGGCAACATCTGAGTAGGGGGGACAATGCTTGGCTGCCACCAGGGTCACCCGCCGGAGTTTGGCGCAATTCCGCCAATGGATTTGGGAGTGGGCGTTGCGATAATTAAGTCACAGCCCTTCCCAACTAACTGGCATGTCATGTTTCCGACAGTATCTGGCAAATCCATCCAAGACGATTTCGTGGACATGCAGAGCCGTGCGCGATCTAAGTGCGAGCGCGAACCGGTGACGTTGACGCTGTATGTTCATTGGGTCTGTCCCCAGTGCAATCAGAACAATGCGATGAAACTGGACGCAGGTTTTCCAATCTCGGTCCTGTGTAGCGAATGTGGCCTCGTCGCTTCGACCTTGAACTACCCATTACGTCGCGACCAAGCCTGAACCGGCGAGCATATCGTGCCTCGATATGCCTGCTAGATGGAAATCGTTCTGGGCTGGGTAGCCAGCGTCAATCCCAGACACGCTCTCCCATATCGAAGTCTTTCTCTGCGTCTCTGAGTTTCCACATCTCTGAGTTTCTGCGTCTAAGAGTTTCTGCGTCTAAGAGTTTCTGCGTCTAAGAGTTTCAGAGTTTCGCTTTCTCCTTGGGGAACAGCTGGAAGTTGGGGTGGTTCGGGGATAAGCGATAAGACATGGAGCAAAGAGAATTCTGTAACACTTGCGGCCTCGGGTGGCATCGAGATCTACAGGCGGGCTGAAACCCATCGACGAACATGGCATTTGGGCATGTGTTCCAAGTCAAGCAAAGACAGACAGTCGAGGACCTCCGCCTTGGGTTTTGACGCATTCGATTGGAATAGAGATGAACACTCGCACATTCTCGGCTCGCGGTGGATGGTTATTGTTGGGCGGCGCGTTGCGACCTGCATGGGGCGTGGCCATCGGACTGATGCTGCTATCGCCGCTAGGAGGCATGCTTGAATTTTCGAGTTTAGTAATTTCAGGAGCTTATGCAGGCAGCTTGGAAGATGGTCAAGCGTATCTCGAACAGGGGCAATACGAACTGGCCATCGAATCGTTTTCGGAGTTTGTGGATCAGCAACCGACCAGCCCGGAGGGATATCGTGGCCGCATCGAAAGCTGGTTGATGTTGCGTCGCTACTCCGATGCGATGCGCGACGTGACGCGCTTCAATGCGTTGGTGGTCCCAGCCGACCCCAGCGCGATCGATTGGATTTTGTCTTATTACGAAACCCGAATTGCCGCGGATTCCGATGATATTCTTGCTTTAACTGGTGGCAGTTTTGCTTATTGGTGGAACTTCGATTACGCGACCGCGCTGCTGCATTTGGAAACGCTCAACGCCATTGCCGTAGACGATGCGTACGGAATTTTATTTCGCGGTTCTTCACGACTGTTGTCCGGTGAGAACCAGCCGGGAGGAGTTGTAGATTTCGAGTACGCTTTGTTTTTGGATCCATTCAATCCACACGCGCGGTTCATCGTGGCCGATGGCTATACGTATGGACTGCCGGATCCCGATCGCGCTTTCGTAGAAGCCTGGTTGGCGCGCTTAGGTGGGCTGGATACGCCGCGCATCAATGCTATCGTCGCAGCTTGCTTTGAGGCTTGGGGTAGCATGAAGGCCAGTGCTTTCTTCCTGCAGCGACACATCCAGCAGGTGACCACCAACCTAGTCATGTTGTCATCGCTGAGCAATAACCAATCGGTTGACGTGTTCTTTGAACCAGGCAAGACCATTGAAATTCCGGTCACCGTTCAAGCCGGCAAAAAACTGCGCATCGAGACGTCCAGCCCCAGTGAGGAGGTCTACGATACGGTGGCTGTGTTGTTGGCACCCAATGGCACACCGCTGACCGGTAGCGACGATACCAACGACTTTTTCGCCGCTTTTCAATGGACGGCCCCCGTGACGACCACGTACCGCTTGCGCATCACGACATTCGAAGCCGTCTCAACCGGCCTAGTGAAAATCAGTCGAAAATAAAAGGGGTCAGGTCTATTTATTTTCTGCTGCTGCTGCTGCTGCTGCTGCTGCTGCGCAGCAGTGGGAACTAACCCTCCCGCTGCGTAGCAGTGGGAGGGTCGCCCCGCGCAGCGTGGGCGGGGAGGGCCGGCTCCATCGTTCCCGGGAGGTCGACGCTCCTGCGGAGACATGTTTCCGAGCCGTCCGACTATCCATGCCAATGGCGCTCGCCCAGAAATAAAAGTGGCGGGGCGAATCTAGCGCCAGCGACGATTCATGCCGCCTCCATCACTAACCAGGCTTGATGCACTCCGCTGCGGACTCGTCTGTGCGGCGCGGGCGCCCTCCCCGAAAAACTACGCTAACCGCGGGTTTTTCGACCCTCCCTCGCTGCGCTTGGGAGGGTTAGTTCCATGACCCTCCCTAAGCTGCTGCGCTTGGGAGGGTTAGTTCCGGAGGGTTAGTGCTGATTTAATAGGCCCGGAGGGACTTGAACCCCCGACCAAGGGATTATGAGTCCCCTGCTCTAACCGACTGAGCTACAGGCCCTGGTGTTTGCGGCTGGTGATTGTGCCACACTTTGTCGTTTTTGGCCACTATGGCATCTCACTGTGCCAAATCACCATTGGCCAATCGGCGATCGGCTACTTGCCGATCTCGTCGGCCAACGCCTTGGCGCCATAAATGCTCCGCAGCGCCTCCAAGACGGCAGCGATGTGCACCGAAACGCTACGCGATTGGTCTTCAGTGTAGTTGAAGTCGCCGGTTAAACTCTGGATGTTACCATCGAAGATAATACCCACCAGCT
>JADLDX010000447.1 GCA_020846515.1 Pirellulaceae bacterium | reverse complement strand
GTCAGCTCAGTCGGGGAGGGGGCCTCCCGTACTAACCAAGGCATGAAGTACTTCGCTGCAAACTAACCCTCCTGCTGCGTAGCAGCGGGAGGGTCGACTGGCGTCAGCTCAGTCGGGGAGGGCGCCTCCCGTGCTAACCAAGGCATGAAGTACTTCGCTGCGAGCTCGCCCCTGGGCATTTGTAGCGGTTGGGCGCAAGCCCTCCGGTTCCTAAACTACCGGGATGACCGGGCGGCTTGCGCCGTTCCGCTTCTAAAATGCTTCACAGCGTTAGCCCGAAGGGGAGGGTTAGTTCTGACCGTGCTTTACTTGCGAGCTAGAGCCAGCCACAATAACGCCCGATGGCTTTGCGCATAAATTGTTAACGACCAGGAGCGAAAGCATGTTCAGGATCGAAGCGGGTAGTACACGAAAGTACTGTGACGGATTATCGCGACGCAGCTTTGTCCAAGTCGGCGTGGCCGGTATGGCCTCTGTCGGGCTAGCCGATATTCTTCGAGCTCAAGAAGCTTCGGCGGCCGTTAACCATACGCGCAAAGATACCGCCGTTATCCTTATCTGGCTCGACGGCGGGCCCGGACATATGGATATGTACGATATGAAGCCCGAAGCGCCGGTTGAGTATCGCGGCATTTGGCGACCAATCCGCACCAATGTACCCGGTATCGAAATCACCGAACTCTATCCGCAACAAGCCAAAGTCGCAGACAAGTTCTCCATTGTGCGCTCGCTGCACCATGGTTCGGGCGACCACTTTACCGCTGGTCACTATATGTTGACCAGTCGCGGCGGGGCTAGTGGAGGCGACACACCGGGTAAGTATCCTTCGCTCGGTTCAATCGCGACGAAAGTCTGTGGCCCGCGCCGGCCGGGTATGCCTGCACATGTGGCTGTGCCTTACGCCAGCAGCATTGGCCTTCGACCTGGCTACTTCGGCGCCAACTATCTGGGCTTAGAACACAATCCCTTTGAACCCCAAGGCGATCCCAACAGCCAAAACTTTCAAGTCAATAACTTGAATCTGACTTCCGGTTTGACCGTCGAACGACTGGAGGATCGACGCAGCTTGCTCAACAAGTTCGATAGCATGCGTAAAGTTATCGACAACACGCATTCGGTCGAAGCCTTCGATCGCTTTCATCAAAAGGCCTTTGACTTGGTGGTCGGTACCGAAGGTCGCAAAGCGTTCGATATTTCGAAAGAAGATCCAAAACTGCGCGATCGATACGGTCGACATACCTGGGGGCAAAGTACATTACTGGCACGCCGCCTGGTCGAAGCCGGATCAACCTTTGTGACCGTGCACTTCGGTGGCTGGGATCATCACTGGGATTTGAAAAAGGGTTATGAAAACTACTTACCCAAAGTAGATAGCGCGGTCGCTACGTTGCTGGACGATCTCAGCCAGCGCGGCCTGAGCGAGCGGGTGCTGGTGATGTTATGCGGTGAGTTCAGTCGGACACCTCGCATGAACGACGGTGGCAATGGTGGCGCGCCGATGAGTATGGGTACACCCGCTCGAGACCACTGGGGGCAAGCGATGTTCTGCCTGCTGGGTGGCGCCGGGATCCAAGGCGGACGCATCGTAGGTTCCACAACCTCCAAAGGTGAAACACCTAAAGACAGACCGCTGACACCCAGCGACCTGCACGCTACGATCTATCACGTTCTGGGGGTCGATCCGAAGATCAATTTCTTGAACCATTCCGGACGGCCTGTACCAGCCATCGACCATGGCGAAGTCATTCACGAGTTGTTGTAAGCCCACGTTTCACCACACTCTATTGAAAGTCACTGCCTGTGCCGCGGATCACCGCTATTGAAACAGTCATTCCCTCGGATGTCATGCGCAACCTGCTGCTGGTCCGTGTGCATACCGACGATGGCTTTATCGGCTGTGGTGAAACCTACTACACACCGCAAGCTATCGAGGCACTGATTCACGATTGGATGGCAGCGCGTCTGTTGGGTGCTGAAGCTACGGACATCGAATCGCATTGGCGTTTCTTGTATGAACGTTGCACAGCCTTTGGTGCTCCGGGAGCTGAGATGCGCGCCCTGTCGGCCATCGATGTCGCGCTCTGGGACATCTTGGGTCAGGTCTGCCAACAACCCATTTGGAAACTTTTGGGCGGCGCGGTCCAGCCGCGCGTGCGCATCTATAACACTTGCGGTGGACCAGGCTATGGAACCGTTCGCCCCAAGCAGCCTGTGGAATCTGCTAACGTAGCGGCCGTTCAGAGCTCCACCAAACATCCAGGTTGGCCAGGTTATGGCGATGAAGGCGTTCCCGGACCGCTCCAAGATAATTGGTCGGCGTTCCATGCGGCCGGTGACTTGGCAGAAGAATTGGTCGCTGAAGGCATCATGGGCATGAAGGTCTGGCCCTTCGACCGCTTTGTGCATGAAAAAGGTGGGCTGTATATCTCCAGAGCTGACATTGAGATCGGCATGCGGCCACTGCGTGAGATTCGCGATCGCGTTGGAGATGCCATCGAAATCATGATTGAAGGCCACGCATTCTTTCAGTTGCCTTCAGCCTTACGCCTGGCCGACGCGCTGCGCGAGATTCGGCCGTTTTGGTTAGAAGATGTGCTGAGAGTCGATAACATCGAAACGCTGGCCGATTTTCGTCGACAATCTGGCATGCCGATCGCCGCCACCGAAATGCTCTTGGGACGCTCCAGCTACCTTCAGATCTTGCGAGCTGGCGCAGCCGATTACATCATGATCGATCCCACGTGGGCCGGCGGTATCAGCGAAACGCGGCGTATTATTGAATTAGCACAAGCCTACAATGTGCCGGCGACCATGCATGATTGCACGGGCCCCCTGACCATGCTGGCCGGTCTGCACTGCTCAGTTGCTTCCGCCACTGTTGTCTTGCAGGAAACGGTCCGCGCTCATATCCGTACGTTCTACCAGCATTTGATCG
>JADLDX010000446.1 GCA_020846515.1 Pirellulaceae bacterium | reverse complement strand
GTGTTTGTCGACCCTCCCGGGCGCTGCGCTGGGAGGGTTAGTTCAACTCCCTGTGCCTCTGGCGGCCAAACGCACAATTACTCATAATCCCAAATCTACGGTATCAATGTCCCATCAGGTCGGTAGGAGTGCTCCCGATGATCTTAGGCGCTGAAATTGGAATTACGATCTATGGTCTGATTGCTTTAATTCGGGGCAAGATGAGTCTAGGAAAGGGACGCATATTGACAGGCACGCCAGCGCGTATTCTTGGCGTCATCGGCCTCTGTATGCTGCCGCTGGTGTTCTTGTTCGGTTTTTTCTACGGACTAATGGCCACGTTGCAAGGCATTGATGTTACGCAAATGTCGGGCATTAAACTGATCTGGATCGATTTGCTTGCCCTAGCGATCGTGCTGATCACAATCAACGTGCTCGGTAATATCTTTTACAAGCAACAACAGAACGCATTGACTCAAGAGCCTCCCGTTCTGGGCACGACAAACCACTTGTAATTCTCCTTGTGGAGTCCTGCCGCCAAAGTGTGACGCACGAATTTCGTTTTTTTGTCAACGCGATAGCAACCGCGTTGCTGGAACGACGAGAACAGTACTGCGGCATTCATGTCTCTCTGCGGCAAGGAATCAAAAATGAGCTGGACATACGACACGACGAGTAAGGTGTGGCGTTGTACGCGATACTCCGACCTGCAGTACGCCGAGATCAACAACTTCGCGGAATATGGCCAGCCCGTTAGCCCGTACCAACCAGGATACAATCACAGTCACGTACCGGATTTTGGCAATATTGTGATCGAGATGTCTCAATCCGAAGTGATGAACAGTGGGTACGGACGCAATATCACTGCCTTGGACTTTCCTCTGGTTAATCATTTCCTCGACAACGGTGTCATGATTGGCGACTCGGCCTACATGCCGCAAATTGTCGAGCGAGGCGCTGATGCGGTTCTCTCGGCCGTCGGAGCGATCCCACGACTGCCCACCGGTAGACATAAACTCGGTGACTTGATTGCCCGTAATGCCGTGCGCAATCGCGATCGTTTCATCGATTCCAACCTGTATGGCTGGGGATCCTATGGAATCACCGCCGGCGCGATTACCGCTGGCGATGCGGCTTACATCCACGGCACCGTCAGCTTTGCTCTCACTCGCAATACGTTTTTTGTCGTCACTTCCAGTGAACGATTGGTCGAAGCCGAAATCGGCGCTGGCGACGATAATTGGGATTTTACTTCCAGCAGTATTCCCCGCGTCGTCAATGCCACCGTAGCAACCTTGCTCGGCCCAACGCACTATAACTTAACCAAACCCATCCGCATGCAATTTCGCGGACCAGGCAAACACATGACGGCTCGCAAGTCGCTATGAACGGGTCACCGCTTCCGGATTCAAGCGTATCCCGCGAAGGTTACTTAGAGCGGCTCGCGATTTCTCCAACACTCTCTGGTTCATCGCTTGCTCCTAGACTTGCCAAGTAATTCGACACGTTCCATTCGGAATTAACGCACACCAAACTCAGAGCCCAAGCCCATGGGCTATTTCCCCAGCGGAATAGTCGGGCCAAATTGCAGCTCGGCCGTAGCGACCTGCTTATGTGCCTGGTGGCTAGAACCCGAGCGATATTGTTGATTCTCGTGCTAGGTGTGCGGCCATCCGTAATCTCTGAACTCGCGACTACGTGGCTGCCAAAGTATACTGAGCAATAAGCATGTCTAACTCAAGATCGAGCCCAACGGTGGGACAGGTTGGTTAATGGCCAGCTGGCGGTGGGTAGGCTGGCAATGGGCATGCGGGAATTGGGCACACGCGTCAGAGGAAGACACATTTTGAACGGGGCTGACATGATCGAAAAATCCGAATCGTCCCTGACGATCGTTATTCCTGCGCTCAATGAAGAAGGTGCCATTGGGGGAACGATCGAACGCTGCCTCGCGGCCAGAGATTTCATTTGCGAAACAGCGGGCTTAACGCACGTAGAGATTATCGTGGTCAGCGACGGCTCAACTGATCGCACAGTGGAAATTAGCCAGAGTTATGACGACGTCAAAGTCATTGTGTTCGAGATCAATCGCGGTTACGGCGCGGCAATTAAAGAGGGTTGGTGGCAAGGCAGTGGCACGTTGCTTGGCTTTCTCGACGCCGACGGGACATGCGATCCGAAATATTTTGCCACGCTATGCCAGTTAGCCCGCGACGAATCGGCTGACATCGTCTTGGGGTCGCGTTTGGGGCCGGGATCCAAGATGCCTCGCATTCGACGATTGGGCAACCGGATATACGCCATGTTGCTCGGGGCACTCTGCGGTCGACAGGTTACCGATACGGCTAGCGGTATGCGCGTTGTCCGCCGCGAGTCGCTCAGATGGCTGTACCCGTTACCAGATGGCTTGCACTTTACGCCTTCGATGAGCGCCCGCGCGTTGCTAAACGATCTGCGAATCGTGGAAATACCAATGCGCTATGAAGAGCGGATTGGCCGTAGCAAGTTAAGCGTGGTGCGCGACGGAGTTCGCTTTCTTCGAACGATATTCTCGAGCGTCCTGTGCTACCGACCTGAGAGCTTGCTGATAACACTTTTCGTGTTTTGCATGGCTGCGCTTGCCATGCTGGCAGCTTACCCGGTTGAGTTCTATCTGCAACATCGACGTCTGGAAGAATGGATGATCTACCGCTTTGTTGTCTGTTATCTATTAGGCAGTTTTGGGTTAATGTTGCTGTTGGCCACGGCGCTGACGTACCAAATGGCCGGCTTTGGTCCAAGGCGTGGGTCAGCCAATGCGTTTTGGCCATTTGCCATCGCCAGCATCATGCGCAGTAGCACCTTGGCTCTGCTGCTGAGCTGCCTGTTGATCCTGTCAGCCGTGTTTTTATGGCCCGGCATCAGCCAGTATGTTTCTACAGGGCATGTCACGTTGCACTGGTCGCGACTGTTGGCCGGGGCGTTCAGCCTGACCTGCTTTCTTCAAACAGGTGTCTTCGCCTTGCTGATCAAAGTTGTTTCCGTGTGGAAGGAGCAGCAAGTGCAGTTGGCCCGCTTAGCAACTCGCGATGCCACGCGTCCTGACCTCGCTAGTAAAGCTCGAACCAATGAAACTCAAGCCAGTGAAACTATACCGAGCTAGTCAACCGTTCAATTAGCAGGTCAATTAGCAGGTCGATTAGCGAAACATTTTTGCGCAGCCGGATTGTTGAGACTGGGAAACGAGGACTATCGAGTGATGCATAGTTTAAAGCGACTACCTCTATATGTGATCGCTTATTTGGATCGCTGGGGTGGCCGGGTTGTTTGCCTGCTGATCAGCCTGGTTTTCGTCGCGGGCTGCTTTTATTCATTTGCATTGGGCGATCACCTACCGTACATCGACGAGATTGACTACCAAGCTATTGCCACACATTTGGTAAGTTCCCAATTCTTTTCCAATGATGGAATAGAGCCCAATGCAGATCGCGCCCCGGTTTGGCCCTGGGCGATGGCGGGGCTCATGGCCTTAGGGGCTGAAGTACCGCATTTTCGCGTGATGAATTTTGTATTCTTCTGTCTTACGCTCTGGCTGCTTTACCTGCTGGTTGTTCAAATTCGCGGGCCTTCACGCAGGCTCGCGGTATTCGCGGGATCATTGGCGACTCTATTGGCCGTCGGCTATCCGGTCTTGTTCTATTCAGCCGGAACGCTTTTCCCTCAAACGATCGGCGCGTTGTTATTTGTACTGGTGCTCTTTCTGTTGGTTCACAGTCAGACGGTCTGGAAGCAAGTAGCAGTGGGGGCGGTGTTTGGTGTGTTGCTGTTGGCAGTGCCCATGTTCTTATTCACCTTGCCCATCGTGCTGGTCTGGTTGACGGTGGTGAGAACCGAACATCGACTGCGGGCTCCCGCCGTGGTCTTACTGGCCTGCATAGCGGTCGTTTCCGGCTGGACCTTTCGCAACTATGTTGCTTTTGGCATGTTTGTTCCGCTAACATCCTCTTCCGGTGCGGCCTTGCTGTGGGGCAATGCGCCGGAGGCCACCATCGGCGGAGCTGAAGTTGACTATTTGATCGACGCCTATGAGAAGAGCGACGGCATGAATCAGGCCCAGGCCGATAAGTTTCGGCTTAAACTCGCTTTGGAGCAAATGAGTAATCGCAAATTGGAAGTGATCGGATTCTATTTTTATAAAGTGCTGAACCACTTTAGTTTTGTCAACGATCATTATGCCAAGTCGGAGATTGCCATCTGGAAGACCGTGCTCATGGCCTGCACTTACTGTCCGCTTCTGCTGTTGTTGATCGTGCGGTTGGCTCTATGGAGACGATATCCACTTGGCCACTTCGAGATTCTGTTGGTGGCCATTTACTTCTCAGCGGCATTTTCTTATGCGATCTTTCACACGCGCATTCGGTACCGTTTGCCCTACGACTATGCACTCATTGCCCTGGTGGCACTTTTCGTGTCTCAGTGGCTGGACGCCCGATGGTCGCAGCGGACGCAACCGACGGTGAATGAAGAATTGGCCTAGTCTCCGCGAGTCCAACAGGCTGCATGATACTTTATGCGTAAAGTAATCGCGGATCGAAGGCCTTCACCAGCCTGTACTACGGTTAGGCTGGATGCATTCTGATTTTATGCCGCTGCGATTTGAGTAACGCCAGAGTTCTGGTGGTGGTTGACGACTGTCCGTTTCTGCTATGGTTGATGGTGCGTTTGGCTGGATGGAGACCGATATCCGCTCGGCCACTTTGAGATTTTGTTGACGGTCATTTACTTGTCGGTGGCATTTTCTATGCGATCTTTCACACACGTATTTAGTATCGATTACCTTATGGCTGCGGGCTCATTGCCCTGGTGGCTCTTTTCGTGCCTCAGCGGTTGGACGCCCAATAGTCGCAACGGGTTCGTCCCACAGAGAGTGAAGAACTGGCCGGGCCTCTGCGCGTTTGCCTGGCTCTGTCTCAGCTGCGGCTGGTTGGCTGCCGAGAAACCGAACATCATCATCATTCTTTCGGATGATCACGGGTACACGGATCTGGGTGCCTACGGTATTGACGCGAATGTCCAAACGCCAGCGATGGATAAGCTGGCTGCTAACGGTGCCCTGATGCGATATGGCTACTCGACGGCGCCGCAGTGCGTGCCATCACGTGCGGGACTAATGTCCGGCCGCGTTCAAAACACCTTCGGCCTTAGGGGCAATGGTGATAGCGACGAGCCGATTCCGAAGGATGTTCCTACGCTGGCAGAACGTATCAAAGCAGTCGGTGGTTATCGCACAGGTTTTGTGGGTAAATGGCATCTGGGCAGCGGCGATAATGCGCCGGGACAGCGTGGCTTCGACGACTTTGTAGATGGTCCAATGAGTCGATACACAGCCAACTATGACCTAAGCGGAAAGGCGATGCCCACTACGTCGTACACCATCACGGGCAATCGCGTCGAACATCAAGGGAAAGCCGCTGCCGCATTCATTGAAAAGAATCATGCGCAACCTTTCTTCCTGTACGTAGGGCTCTATGGCCCACACCTACCACGAATCAAGAAGGATGATCCTTACTATCTGAACTTTCCTGCTATCCATTATCAGAACTCGACCGCTGAGCTGGATGACATCCGCCGACAGGGCTTGGCATTGGTCAAGGCGATCGACGATGCCGTCGACCGCATGATGGTGAAACTACGCGAGCATCAGCTTGAGGACAAGACCATCATCTTCTTTGCGGGTGACAACGGCGCCCAGCCAAAATACTTTACGACGCTCAAGGGTCGCGAGACACTCAGCAAATGGGATGGATCAGAGAACGTGCCGCTACGCGGCGAAAAAGGTTCGCTCTGGGAGGGCGGAATGAAGGTTCCTATGTGGGTCTATGCCAAGGGTCGCATCGCGGCGGGCCAGACAATTACCCAGTCAGTCAGCACCCTTGATTTCACCGCCACAGCTCTGAAGCTGGCAGGTGGCGAGTTGACACCTGAGCTGGACGGTGTTGACTTGTTGCCTTTGCTTACCAAGAAGTCTTCAAATCTTGCTCGCAAGAAGGACCTTTTTTGGGATTGGGGGGACGGCATCGCGCTGCAGCGCGATGGCTGGAAAATCCATCGCTTTGGAAAGCGATTCGCATTGTTTCAAATTCAGAACGACCCCAATGAGTTCTTTGATTTGCAACATCAACAACCAGAAAAGTTCAAGGAACTCCAGTCGGCACTCATGGAACGATACAATTCACTACCGGAACAAGGACGCTCGCCGCTTCGCGCGATTGGCAGAGGTGTTCAAGAGGAAGTGTACGTCGTCGGAGCGCCCGAGACAGCTCTGGCTGATCCTCGCTACTTGTACCCCTATGACAACGGAAAACCCGTGGCATACCCCGCGCCGTTGCGCCACTGAGCAACTCCAACTAAGCAGTTCCAACTGAGCAACTGAGGACCTTCAGGGTTTCATCATTGCCGAACGCCAATTCGAGGTGCGCGACGGCTTCCCTCATTTGGACGTTGATGAGACAATTAGCCGTATTGGCGTCAGCCACGGTTTCTTCTGCACCACATCAGTTGCGGGCCATAGCCCCGGTAAAGTCGAGTATGCCTACGACTGACTGTTAAACGATTGCGGGATATCAGCCGCTGGGCGTTAGCCCCGGTTTTCGCTGAAAAAACCTGGGCTAACGCCCTGCGGCTGATTCAAAGTGGTGCTGTCCAATTAAGCAATGAGGAGCCATAACATGCGACTCCTACGTCTCTCAAGTCTGGAGTAGTCTTCAACGTGTCTCAGCTCTCAAGCGACGGAAATCAACTGGTGCAAGAATTGGCACAGCGCCACCAATTGTCTGCAGAT
>JADLDX010000445.1 GCA_020846515.1 Pirellulaceae bacterium | reverse complement strand
CACTAACGAACCTCACTAACCAACTCCCACTAACCAACCCAGAACACATCATGAAACAATTCCTCTTGAGCATCGCGCTGGCGATGTCGTTGACTCTGTTCGCACACAGTCAAGACTCATCCAAAGCCAATCACCCGGACCGTCAAGTCCAGCCCGGTGTGCCGCAAGGCAAGATCACCACCGGAGTATTCGCTGACAGCCAGATCTTCCCCGGTACTCGACGCGACTACAGTGTCTATGTACCCGCGCAATACTCGGCAGAGAAACCGGCCGCCCTGATGGTCTTTATGGATGGCAGTGGGTATTCCAAAGCCGATGGTGCTTTCCGTGTACCGATCGTGTTCGACAATCTCATTCATCAGAAGGCCATGCCGGTCACGATCGCTGTCTTCGTTAATCCTGGCACTGTGCCGGCCGAGCGCAGCGATGCCAAAGATCGGAGCACGCGTTCTTTCGAATACGATTCGATGGGTGATCGATACGCACGCTTTTTGGTAGAAGAGTTCCTGCCTGTCGCTTTGAAGGGTTTGCAGGTTTCCAGCGATCCGAAACAGCGAGCCGTCTGCGGGATCTCATCGGGCGGGATCTGCGCATTTACGGTCGCCTGGGAAAAGCCTGAGCAGTTCGGTAAAGTGCTCAGCCACATCGGCAGCTTCACCAACATTCGCGGCGGCTGGGCATACCCCGGACTGGTGCGCAAGACACAGGCGAACCGCAAAGCCTTAAAGGTTTATCTGCAAGATGGCCAAGACGATCTGAATAACCTGTTTGGGAACTGGCCGCTGGCGAATCAAGACCTGGCAGCCGCCCTGCGCTTTGCCGGTTATGAACACAAGTTCGTCATGACGGAAGGCGGCCACAGCGGCAACTGGGCAGGCCAAGAACTGCCCGAGGCACTGCGTTGGCTCTGGGCCGAGAAGACCGAATCGGTCGATGTACCTTCGCCACAAACTAAACCCGAATGGAAACCGCACGCCGATGCCATCGCGCGCGATGACGTACCCCATGGTACCGTCGAAACCATGCCCGCGTTTGAGTCCAAGATCTTCGAGAATACAACTCGCGACTGGTCCATCTACGTCCCGGCCCAATACAAACCAGGCCAGGCCACTGCGTTGATGGTCTTTCAAGACGGTCAATCGTTCAGCAACGTCCAAGGTCGCTGGCGAGTGCCGATCGTGTTTGACAACTTGATCGCGCGAGGCGACATGCCGCCTACGATTGCGGTGTTCATCAGTCCTGGCCATGAGAAGTCAAAGCCCAAGCAAGCGGGCAAGTTTTCCAATCGCAGCTTTGAGTACGACAGTTTAGGCGACCGATTCGCTCGGTTTATCACTGAAGAGATTATTCCCGAAGTAGAAAAACGCTACACGATTACTAACGACCCAGATCAACGCGCTATCGCTGGCTCCAGTTCGGGAGGCATCTGTGCGTTCACCGTGGCTTGGGAGCGTCCCAGCGAGTTTCGCAAAGTATTGATCAGCGTCGGCAGCTTTACCAACCTGCGCGGTGGCGACGTCTATGCTTCTTTAGTGCGTAAAACAGAACCGAAGCCGATACGAGTTTATATGGCCGATACCAGTGGCGATATTGACAATGCCTTTGGCAGTTGGCCGTGGGCAAACCAGTTGATGGCCTCCTCGCTGCAATACATGGGCTACGACACTCGCTTCGATTGGGCTGAAGGCTACGCACACAACAGTGACTTCGGCGGCCAGCGGTTTCCTGAGGCCCTCAAATGGCTGTGGCGGAAAGAGAAGTTTGAGCCGGTGCTTAATACCAAAGGCGATCTCAAGGGCGATATGACTTTGCTAAAGCTACTCGTCCCCGGCTCAAACTGGGAAGTCGTGGCAGAAAACCTGGGCTTTGGTGACGCGCCCTGCACGGACACCGAGGGCAACTTCTATTACTCCGACATGCGCGCACCAGCGGTATTCAAGATCAGCGCCCAAGACGGTACGCGCACTGAGATTGCCAAAGAATCAATCAGTGGACTGGAGTTCGGGCCTGGCGGATTGATGTATGGCTGCCAAGGCGCCAAGAACCGTGTCATCTCGCTGGATCCCAAATCGGGAGAAGTGAAAGTCATAGCTACCGGAGTGACACCCAACGACCTGGCTGTAACTCGCGATGGATTCATCTATATCACCGAGACCAAAGATCAACGCGTCACGCGCATCGACATTAAGAGTGGCCAGGTAACTCCAGTCGATACCGGCATCAGCAAACCCAATGGCATTGCCTTGTCCAATGATCAAGGCACTCTGGCGGTCTCCGATTATGGCGGCGAGTTTGTATGGATGTTCCGGGTCAAGGCCGATGGATCGTTAGATGCCAAGATGCCCACCATGACGATGCGACTGCCCATCGACCCCAATGGTGAATTCAAGTTCAACCAGCCACCACCTTACAAGTCAACGTCGCAAGGCGACGGGATGGCTGTGGATAAAGTAGGGCGTTACTACGTCACCTCATCACTGGGTGTACAGATCTTTGATCCAACCGGCCGTCAATGCGGAGTGCTGCCCAAACCGAAGGAGACACAACCGCTAACCAGCTGTGTCCTGGCCGGTACCAATCACGATTATCTCTATATCACCAATGGCGATACGATTTTTCGTCGCAAACTGACCATTGAGTAAATGGTGTAGCCACCCGTCGCCAGACGGTGAACTCGGTAGCCACCCGTCGCCAGACGGTGGACGCAGCTTGAGGCGAAATCCACCGCTTGGCAGCGGTGGCTACCCAACTACGCAGGCAATATTCACCATCACGCATCCAGGCCGCCATGATACCTACTCGCATCTTATGCACCCTGACCGCCATCGTGTGTTGCTTGCCAGTCGATCGTCAATCCGGGCTGTCAGCCCAAACACCCGGTACGTCTGCCCCCGCGCCAAGTGCATTAGATGGAACAGCCAAACCGTCGATTCCGGACAAACTGGTGGTACTGACGTTTGATGACTCGGCCAAGAGTCATTACACGATCGTACGTCCAATACTTTTGAAATACGGCTTTGGAGCAACCTTTTTCATTACGGAAGGTTTTGACTTTACGACCAACAAGCGCGATTACATGACCTGGTCAGAGATCGCGCAGTTGCATCGCGACGGGTTTGAGATTGGTAACCACACTCGCGACCATCTGGGTATTGGCGACGCCAACGTTCCCAAACTGACCGAACAACTGCAAGCGATCGTCAGTCGCTGCGCCGAGCATCAAATACCGGCACCGGTTTCGTTTGCCTGGCCTGGCAATGCCACGTCGATGAAGGCCTTTGAGATACTGGAGCAGCAAGGCATTCGATTTGCGCGACGTGGTGGTGCACCGGAGTATCCCTATGAGCAAGGGCGTGGGTTTGCTTACCAGCCCGGCCTGGATCATCCGTTACTCTTGCCCTCAGCCGGTGACGCCCGACCCAAATGGACCTTGGATGACTTCGTACGCGCTGTCGAACAGGCCAAATCGGGACGCGTGGCCATCCTGCAGTTCCATGGTGCCCCCGACACGGCTCATGACTGGGTCAGTACCGAGCAGCAAAAGTTCGAAGCCTACATGCATTACCTGGCAGTTGGCAAGTTCCGTGTGATTGCCCTCCGCGACTTGGCGTCTTATACAGGTACAGATCTCGAACCAGCTGACCCACAAGCGATCATCAAGGTGCGCCAAGCTCAACTGAAACCTTAAGCGTTGGTGGCCCACGTTTACCGCGTTTTCCGGAAGGCCCCGAGGACGAACAACCTGAATCCGGGCCAATCAATCGTGATAACCAATCACGCTCATGAGGTCGGCCGCTCGCTCTGATCCAAAGAGCTGTCGATGAACTTTTTTGCTTAAACAGCCTGGGCGATACTATACTATTTCTCGGCCAAACTTGTTTCACTTGTCTCATTCGAATTCAATCTCATGATTCGTGTTGCGTTCGCGCCCAGTTTCTCCAAACACGTGCAAACCGATAATCCCTTGGTTTCCGCAACCTGCGTTGCGATTGCGTTGGAACAGGTCTTTGACCAGTATCCCACGTTACGTGGCTACGTGCTGGATGATCAGGGTGCCGTGCGAAAACATGTGACCATCTTTGTGAACGACCACACTATCCGTGATCGAGTAGGGTTGCAGGATCGATTGGACGACGGGGACGAGGTCTTTGTCTTTCAAGCACTTTCGGGAGGATAGTTATGCGTCGCTCGTTGTGGGTCGGAACACGTAAAGGTTTGTTTCAATACGTTTGCCAAGGTTCGCAATGGGAGATTCAACAGTCGGCGTTCCTGGGAACACAAGTGACATTCGTATATGCCTCGGCCAATCACCAGGATCTGGTAGTGTCACTCAAGCATGGGCACTTTGGCGCCAAGGTTCATCGATCGAATGATGGCGGTTCCACCTGGCAAGAAGTTCAGACTCCCGCTTACCCGCCAAAGCCACCTGAAGTAGCCGATGTCATTGATCCTATGCGGAACATAGCGATACCATGGTCGTTAGATATGATTTGGGCGATCGAACAAGCGCCCAGCGGTCGGCTTTGGTGTGGAACCTTGCCGGGAGGACTGTTTACCTCCGACGATGCTGGCCAGTCATGGCAATTGAACATGCCACTCTGGAATTTGCCAAATCGCGCCCGCTGGTTTGGTGGCGGTTACGATTTTCCCGGGATCCATTCCATCGCCATCGATCCACGCCAAAGTGATTGTGTCACGATTGGCATTTCATGTGGTGGCGTATGGCGCACGACCAATAATGGCCGAGATTGGCACTGCCGATCCAGTGGCATGCGCGCCGAATACATGCCGCCAGAACAAGCCTTTGATCCAGATATCCAGGACCCGCATCGACTGGTCCAATGCCCCGCCCAACCCGATTGCTTCTGGGTCCAACATCACAACGGAATTTTTCGTTCTATCGATGACTGCCAGTCTTGGCAGGAGATAACCAGCGCCAAACCGTCGGCCTTCGGTTTCGGAGTCGCTGTGCACCCCACTGATCCGCAGACCGCTTGGTTCGTACCCGCAGTCCGCGATGCCGATCGTTATCCGGTCGATGGACAGTTTGTTGTCACGCGAACACGCGATGGTGGCCAAAGCTTTGATGTGCTACGCACGGGTTTACCCCAACAACATGCTTATCACCTGGTCTATCGTCACTCGATCGAGATCGACGCAGCCGGTCAAACACTAGCCATTGGTTCGACCACAGGCGGTTTGTGGATCAGCGAAGATCAGGGTGACAGTTGGACTACTATCACACAGGATTTGCCACCTGTTTACTGTTTGCGCTGGGCATAATGGCTCGACCTTGGACGCCAAGGAGTGATCGAGCTGCTGAAGCGCAGCCTGGGTTCCAGAATCGGATGTGCTCACGTGCTTAGCGTGTAGTGCTTAACCACTTTCGTAACGGCCGCAGCCACGCTTTCCATATACTCGTCGCTCATACCTTCGTGAATCACGATGCGTACGCCTGTTTTCAGAATAGCTTCTGCTTCAGGACATTGGACTTGTGTGTAGTCCATCTTGGTTAGACCAAACTGTTTGATAGGCCACGTCCCGCCAAAAAAGCTGTGGTTCTGAAAGACCGGGTTGCCGTACAAGGGCACGGGAATATAACCGGCCGATGCAGACACGCCCTCGGCGACAAGCGCTTTTACAAACTGGGCTCGATCGCATGCCAGCACTTTCGGATCGATCCGCAGCATGGAAAACCAGTAGGTTGCTCGATCGCCCTTGGCCACAAAATGAGTCGATATGCCTGGTAGTTGCTGAAGACGTGCCTGCAGGAGGTCACCCAGTTGCGAACGTCTGACTGCAATCTGTTCCACGCGTTCTAATTGCGCTGCGGCCACCGCGGCTTGTGGTTCACTCATGCGATAGTTAGTGGCAAAGGATTCGAACAAACCACTCTTGCCCAGACGATCCATGCCTTTGTCGCCAAAACGCTGCAGCAGAGGCCCGAACCTTTCATCCCGCGAGGCCACAATACCTCCGTCACCACAAGTGACGTGCTTGGATTGTTGAAACGAAAAACAGGCCAGATGTCCGATTGAGCCAATGGGCTGCCCTTGGCATTTTGCGCCCCAGCTCTGCGCACAGTCTTCGATCACCACAAGATTATGCTGACGCGCCAGCGACATGATCGCCTGCATGTCGCAAGGATTGCCGGCCAAATGCACAACGATGATGGCTTTCGTCTTCTCCGTAATCTTGCGCTGCACATCAACCGGATCCAAGTTGTAGGAGTGTGGATGCAAATCCGCGAATACCGGTACACCTTGTTGGTAGATCGCACCGACCACCGTCCCAATATCGGTTATCGGTGAGGTAATTACTTCATCGCCTGGCTGCAAACCAATGGAGGCAACAGCGATATGCAGCGCTGCTGTCCCAGACGAGCAGGTCATGACGTGCTGGACGGGACACTGCTCGCGAAAACGCTGAATCAACTGCGTCGTTTGCGGCCCCTTCCAATAGAACAGCGAATCCTGCTTCAACATACTGTCCAGGCGCTGTCGCTCTGGCTCACCCCAACGTTGCAACTTGGGCACACCAGCTTGCACGGCTTTCACGCCACCTTCGAGAGCCAATTTCGTATCAGCCGTCGATGCCTGACATGCAGACCAGGACGCACTTGCCGCCACAGCGCCCGCAGTTGTGGCCACAAATTTACGCCTCGAAAATCCTGCATCCGATTCCATGTTGGATTAAAGTCCTGAGTGCAAAAGTCGATGGAAGGCAATCAAGTGACGCAAGGTAAGTGGGGCCAGCCAGTAACCGTCTGTTTGGTGCAGTACTCACGTGCTTTGACCGGCCACACTACCGTGGCAGTAATTTCCGCGCGTTCTCTGACTGAATCGCTACGAAAGCCGGGCGCGCCAAGGCGGCTTCTTTCATCTTCAAGACAGCAGACTCAAAATACAGCAGCGGCGTGTGTGAACCAAACAAGATCCGCTCCAGCGGAAAATCTTTGACGACATCTTCTACCACCGCCAAACCATCCAGCAGGGCTATGTCCAGATAAACCTGACCAGCTTGAACTAACTTCATCAACTTGGCAGCCAACATTGCCTTACCCGCATTCAAAATCACTAACTTCAGCTCAGGCAACGCAGCCACGAGATCAACCAGCGGATCGAGCACCACCGGTTTAACACGCAGCAAGGGATGCATCATGCGTTCATCTTCCATCTGCACCGCCATGGTGACGACTAACTTTTGCTTGGCAGCCAACTCCAACAATTTGGCAAAAGCTGGATCATCCAGTTTATAACCGTGATAGTTCGGATGCAGCCGCAGGCCTGGCATACGATGATCTTCTGCGCAGCGTCGCAGCTCTTCCTCCCAATCGGGCAGCAGCGGATTGACCGTGCCGAAGGGACGCAGTTTTACTTGCGTTGAACTCTGACAGTCACTCACCAGGCGTGTGTTGACCGCAGCTATATCTTTATGCAGCAAGCCATCAAGACTGCCGGCCCAGGCTTCCACTACGCCATATGACTTGAGCTTGGCCACCAGGTTGTCCAACTGGTCCTCGCGAATTCGTCGAGTGGGCCAGCGCGATAGGCTTACATTGACATCAACAATAGGCATGTTCAAACTCGCCAACCTTTATCTTGCAGAATGGGTGTCAGCATGCGTTTCAAATTGCCGGCCAATACGAGGCGTCTATCCGCATCTGATAGACCCGCACCGTAGACTTTGGCCAGTTGTGTACCGAAGCCGCGGCCGGGAACGTCGCTGCCATAGATGATTCGTTCCGCACCCAACTCGCGCGCTGCCATTTCCGTAAAGCCGGCCGTCGGTTCACCACCACCCAAGTCGATGGCCACATGCGGGCTCGCTCGAATGGCTCGGATGCCTTGTTCCCAATCACCACCCGCATGACCACATATCAATCGGGCCTCGGGGTGTCGCGCGGCTAGCACAGCCAAATCCATGGGCGTCGACTCCCCGCTCAAGTTCCCCGTTACTTTGATCCAAGTATGTTGAAAGACCACCGCCTTCAACTCCGTAGCGCGACGCAGCAGCGGGTCGAGCTGCGCCGCATCTGCATGCATAGCCACCCATAACTTCACACCGACCATCGGGCCCTTGGCCACGCACCGCTCGAGCTCCTGCAGACTCTCTTCGACATACTTGGGATTCAAGTAGACGAAGCCCAAGGCTCGATCACCCGCGACACTAAGCGCCTCCAGCACTTCATTATTCTGCTGAATTAACTGCTCGGGAGTTGGATCGTAAGCGAAGGACATTCCCATGTAGACGCACAGCTTGGCAACCCCCATCCGATCGGCAACATGGAGCAAGTGTTGCATACGCGTCTTAGGCGATTGGCCAACACCGCCGGCCAGATGGCCGTGCAGATCCCAAATTTCGTCCGCTGGGACATCTCCTTGCCCCACCTCAATTGTGGGTGCCGCCTCAACGGAACGGTGACAAAGTCCCTGAGCCAACATGCCCGAGCCAATCATCGAGCAAGTTGTCTGCTTCAGGAAACTTCTGCGAGATTTCATGGCATGCCCGTCCTAATGTTTGGTCATAGCGCTTCGTACTCTCGAGGTACGATCTTGTTTGTGCAGCGTAGGCGTCCGCTTCGATGCACGCTCGAAGATTATACACCGCAAGAGAAAAGAGAGACGCAAGAGTTATGGCTGGAGGTAACCATCGTCCATCTCTGCGATTCTCTTTCCTCTCGCGGTGTAGAATTCCGTCTTGGACGACGCCTGATGCGTTGCGGATCGTAGCTTGGGCACTCTTGCCCGAATTCCAATTGAGAGGTTTGCGGCTCGTTTAACAGTCAGCCGCAGGCGTACTCAGTGCTGACGCGTCTGCCTGCGCCTCGTTTAACAGTCATCCGCAGGCGTACTCAGTGCTACGCACCGCCGGTACTATGTACGCCTGCGGCTGACTGTTAAACGAGGACTTCGAGAATTGACGAAGTGACCATCGCGTCTCCGTGCGGCGAATGGACACAGCCAGTGCGAAAACGACTGGGATTTCAACGCTATCCAACCTGAAAAAATAGTCAGCCGTTGACCGACATGGGGCGGCGTCCCAGAATCAAAAAGAGATCGTCAAGATTCTGCAGACATATCCCACCATCTAGTTACGAGGCTGAGACTGATGCGTTGCTCCGGTTTCACGTTGGTTTTTTTAGGAACATGGCTATCGCTAACGGTAGCCAACAGCATTTGGGCTGGAGAGCCGGTTGCCTTAGGCGAAGGTGATCTTCTGAGTGGTATACCGGGCTCCGGGCCACTCACCCCGGCGGTGATCGAAAAATGGCTAGCCGATCCAGCCAACCATGTTGAACTTTCTCCCGTCTTGCCCTTGGGACTGGCGGCCGGCGCTCCGGAGATCAAAGGTATTCGCGAGAACCCACTTACCCGTGCCAAAATCGAACTGGGACGCCAGTTGTATTTTGATAAGCGACTGTCCAGCGACAACTCGATCAGTTGCGCATCGTGCCATGCACCGAACGAAGGCTACGGTCGCCACACGCAATTTGGAGAAGGCGTCCGCGGACAGAAAGGTGGCCGTAATTCTCCGGTCAGCTATAACCGCATCCTCAGCGACCTACAGTTCTGGGACGGCCGAGCCGCATCACTGGAGGAACAAGCCAAGGGTCCCATCGCCAACCCCATCGAAATGTCCAACACACACGATGCTTGCCTGGCGACTGTTAAAAACATCCGCGGTTATACGCTACAGTTCGATAAAGTATTCGGCCCGAACTCGATCACTATCGACAACGTTGCCAAAGCGATCGCGACCTTTGAACGCAGCATTGTTACCGGTCCATCGCCGTATGATTTCGCCGAAGCACTCAAGCCCTTCAAGAATCTAAGCGAAGATGATCTGGAAGGTTTGAAAGAGGACGAACCCAAGGCTTACGCGCGGTACGAAAAATTGTTGGCTGCGTCCAAGTTGAATCCGATGAGTCCGTCAGCGACGCGTGGTCGTGAACTGTTCTTCAGCGCCAAAGTCGGTTGCTCGATTTGCCATGTCGGCGCCAACCTGGCGGATGAAAAGTATCACAATCTGGGCATTGGCATGGCGGCAGCCAAACCCGACTTGGGCCGCTACGAGATTACCAAAGATGAAAAGGATAAAGGCGCTTTCAAAACGCCCACCATTCGCAACGTGGCCACATCCGCACCGTATATGCACGACGGTAGTTTGAAGTCATTGGCCGAGGTGGTTGAGCATTATGCCAAGGGCGGGACACCCAATCCTTGGCTGAGCGACAAGATCAAGAAGATCGAACTGACGGCTCAGGACAAGCAGGACCTAGTCGCCTTTATGGAAGCCTGCACAGGCCCATTCCCCAAAGTTGAGACGGCACGTTTGCCCGAGTAGGCAGTGGACTCGTAGCCACCCGTCGCCAGACGGTGGTCTCGTAGCCACCCGTCGCCAGACGGTGGACCCCGTAGCCATCCGTCGCCAGACGGTGGACTCGGCTGGAGCCTAAATCCACCGCTTGGCAGCGGTAGCGACCTAAAATCGCAGGCGGATGAGCTGCTTAGCGTGGGTCAACACCGTAGACCCCACCGAGTTCCTCGGTGGGCAAACGAGGCTTTGAGGCGGCGGGGCGATCTTCGGCGAACCAGCGATTGCGGCTGAAGATGAACGAGTCTGGATCGGTGCCGCCGCCGACATTGCATTCGATCTGCACATCGGCTCGCCGAAAGACAATGCGGTTGTCCTGTACTTTGACGCGACGACTGGGTACGAAGCCCTCAAGCGTTGTCTCTTGCAGTATACGAAAGACCCATTTTTTGGGATACAAAATGGTGTTGTCCTCGAACAGCCCGCCGTCAACGCCTACAAAGGCGGCGGCGCAGGAACTGCCTTCGAATGTATTCTTGTGGACAGTGATACGGGCCGCTTCGTACTTGACGCCCTGTGGACGAAAGTAGGCCAGTCCCGTGGAACCACCAACGTTGACCGGGCGTTCTCCGCCATCGACGAAGTGGCATTGTGTGATCGTAATGTCGGACGAACCGCCTTTGGTTTGGACTCCCGCCGTGGCAGTGAAACCAGCCTTGCCTTCGAAACGGCATTTTTCGATCAAACCATGATGGCAACCAACCATATCGATGCCTTGCCCGCCCCAGCCATGCAAGTGACACTCGCGGACCACAAAGCGATCGATACCTGACATCTTGATGCCATCGTGATTACCTTTCGGACCAATATCTGAAATCTGCAAGTTCTCGAGCATCAACTCTGTTGTCGGCTTATCCAATTGGCCGCCGTCGTCGATGTTCAGACCATTGGATCGCTGACCAGAAATCCTTAGATGTTTGACCGTCAAATTCTGACAGCGTGAAAAATGCCAGGCAGCGTTGCCGCCTACAAACTCGGGCGGATTTTTGGGGTCGGCCGCTTCGATGGTCAATCTCGCGATGTCGCGTACCGAACGATCGCCAGCGTACCGACCTGCGGCCAATTTTAGGGTCGTCCCTGGTTTCAATTCACGCAACGCAGTCGACAGTTCGACATCGTTACGAATGAAAACTTCTTCTGCCCAGCTGCCACTTCCAATTACCCAGAACAGCGGGCATAAAACTAGAGACGTGGTAAGTCGTGCCCTGTGCTGCATT
>JADLDX010000444.1 GCA_020846515.1 Pirellulaceae bacterium | reverse complement strand
TTCCAGACCCGACATGCTTGGCTCTCCTGTTACTGCGAATTTCCATTACCACCCTTTTAGCGCATTGGCTGAAACTGTCTAGATGGGTAGGTCAAAAAAATCACAGCCTCGGAGTGCCGGGGCTACAAATTCTCCCGTCACGGAGTGCCGGGGCCACATGGTAGAATACGTCGATTTGCTCTGAATAGAAAATATTAACCACTCGATGAGCCAATCTGTTGAATCGGTCACCTCGCGCGTGCAGCATCCTCGCTGGGGTGCAGTCTGCATGCTGCTGTCCATCGCTTTTTTCAGCATTAACTCGCTTACGCTGAAATATGTATCGCTGTCGGAGATCAGTCCCTGGGTGGCCTTACTCTTTCGCGCGACGGTTGGCATGATCTTCGTCGCCACCGTCTTTCGTGGCGGAGCAAAAGTGGACTTCCGTCGGGCTTTGACCAGCCGACTCTTGGCCACTCGAGGCATGCTGGGCGTGTGCGGGACTGTGGCCTATTACTTCACCATCGACAAACTTGGTCCGGGTAAAGCGACACTGATCAGCAATACCTATGTGGTCATTGCCGCCCTGATGGCCGTCTGGATTCTTAAGGAATCGTTTAGTACCAGCAAGCTGGTTGGAAACATTCTGGCGCTGGTCGGGCTGACACTGTTGATTGCTTCACCCACTCAGTTGATGCTCTTCGGGTGGTATGAAGCTTTGGCCGTATTTGGTTCCTTGATGGCCGCGGGTACGGTCATCATCATTCGCGAGCTGACGCGTACCGAATCGACCGCCATGATTTATACGTCCCAATGTATCTATGTGCTCGTCGGCTCTATCCCGTTTGCACTGTATGAACTCCAGCGCGGCCCGATGGATACTACCAATGCATTACTGCTGGTGCTGGCGGGCATTAGCGCCACCATCGGACAGCTGGCTATGACCGAGGGTTTTCGGCATCTGACTGTCGCGGTAGGTGGCGCATTTCAAATATGCGTCCCAGTCGTTATTGCCATCGGCGGCGTCTTACTCTTCAATGAGATCTTCAGCACTATGCAAATTGTCGGCGCAGTTTTAATTCTGCTCGGCTGCTACTGGGTGATGGTCATTCGCTGAAACAACTACGTGAACGCGGCCTGCTGGATTCCACAGGCTGTGACCACTCTGCGAATTGTGCTTGCTCGCTATAAAAAGGGAACGGTTTGATGTCGCGATACTCCTTGCAAACGCTGGTGATCATTCTGGTCATCTTATGGTTACTGGGCTGGCTGGTCATACCGTTAGCTGGCAGTCTCATCCACTTGCTCTTGGTGATTGTGCTCGTGATCGTAGTATTTCGGTTGTTACAAGGCAGACGCCTGCTGGGCTGAACAACTCTAGTCTCACGATGCTGATCTACACGATGCTCAATACGCTGACAGGGCCACGACCACGGAGATCATCAGCAGGATCGCGCCTGCTAAACGGAACATGAGGGCTCTTGGGCTGGAATGCGTTTCCGGACTAATGGCCAGGCGGCTCAGTCCCCAAGCGAACAAAACGGACCATAGGCCGCGCAAGGAATACACGATGTTTACTCGCGTGGCGTCTCCGTATTGTGCCAACGAGTAGGTAATGGAGATGGCTTGCAAGCTCATCAGTGCCGCCGCAATGATGAGTGGTCGTAGGAAGGCTGGACGTGGCAATTGCTCCAATCCACCGGCCCATGGCAGTAGACCGATCGATAGCAAACCAACAATCACGAACATGGTGGTAAGAAAACGAATCGCACCATAGCGAGGTCCGTAGGCTTGCACACCGATGTCGAAGAAGGACAAGGAGGTAGCGGCCAAGAGGGCCAAACCCACCGCCCAGGCAGCACGACGCGTCGAAAGTTTCGCTGTCGCCACTGAATCGGCACCCAACGGAATGATGACTACACCCAAGGTTGCCAGTCCTGCGGCGCACCAGATCTTCAGCTCGACACCCGTCTGGGCCAGAACCGAACTGAGCAGAGCTACCAGTACAATCTTGACGCCAAAAACGGGTGTGGCCAATGAGACATCACCCAGCCGAAAGGCCAAGAACGTACACAGCTGTCCAGTAAGGAACGTAGCCGCAATCCAACTCGCGGGCCATAAGGCAGACCAACCAAATTCCCCCAATAACCAATCGCCACGGACGATTCCAACGCTCGCCCAACACAACGCCAGGCAGAAGTTCGCGCACACGGTCACCAAAATAGGACCAGCGCCCAACAACGTGGCACGCTTGGCAGTCATCGCCCCCACAACAAACAGCAGACTCGAGAACAAAGGGAACAGCAGGTGCAGTGAATTTGGCATCGATGAGTATTGGGCTCTAGATTCTGGACTTCAAGGTTCAGGAAAGGGGGAGTGGCGCCAAAGCAGGCTGCTCGAACAAGCGGAACTGAGGATCGCATACTCTGAATTTCGATGTTCTTAGCAATTACTCACTGTTTGATGTATGATTTCGCTACAAAATGATGAAACAACACGTACTACCATCGAAGGTGGGCATGAGCACGCGGACGCATCCACGTGCTTAGTTTAACCCGCGACCGAGTTTTACCAACTCGGCTTGTGAGGACCCCCCCCTCGCTGTTCTGCATGATAAATGCGCCTGAATACCCAATCGGACGTGCCGACGAGCTTACAAAGTTCTACCAACTGCCAAGATCTATTAACGGTTGAGAAGGTCCATGCGAATCAAGTGGCTATCGAACATGTTGGTGGCGGGATTAACCATGCCGTTTGTATATTGGGCCCTGTGTTCGTTTGGTTGGGCGTTGATTTGGTCGCATGTGGGGACGCCATACTGTGGCGCAGCGGCGCCCAACATAGTACTGATCTTTGCGGATGACCTCGGATACGGAGATGTGTCGGCGTATCATGCTTCGGATGTACGTTCGCCTAACATTGATCGCATCGCTGCCGAAGGCATGCTGTTGACAACGATGCGCGCCAATTGCACGGTTTGTTCGCCATCGCGAGCAGCCTTGCTAACGGGTCGATACGCCGATCGAGTCGGAGTGCCGGGCGTCATTCGAACCAAGCCCGAGGATTCATGGGGGTTCTTTAATCCGCAAGTGCCGACGATCGCCGATGAACTTAAACGTCATGGCTATCATACGGCCATCGTGGGTAAGTGGCACTTGGGTTTAGGATCGCCCAATACACCCAACGAACGTGGCTTCGACTTCTTTCATGGTTTTTTGGGCGACATGATGGACAGCTACACGACGCATTTGCGACATGGCCAGAACTACATGCGCCGCAATCATGAAGTCGTACAGCCAACGGGGCATGCCACCGATATCTTTACCGACAGGGCGGTTGATTATTTGCGGGAGCGAGCGCAAAGAAAAGAGCAACCCTTTTTCCTTTATCTGGCTTACAACGCGCCTCACTTTCCCATCGAGCCGCCCGAGGCCTGGTATGCCCAGGTGCGTACACGTGCGCCGCAGTTGGATGACAAGCGTGCCCGAAACGTCGCCCTGGTCGAGCATATGGACGACGGAATTGGTCGCGTGCTTCGAGCCATGCGGGAGTTGGGGCTAGAAGAGAACACGTTGGTCGTGTTCACAGCGGACAATGGTGGTTCGCTGCCGCATGCGCAAAACAATGATCCTTGGCGTGACGGCAAGCAGAGTCACTACGACGGCGGTTTGCGCGTACCCTTTGCTATCCGATGGCCTGGTCATATCCAAGCTGGCTCGCGTTCGGATTATGCTGGCCTGAATTTCGATCTATTTCCAACCTTCTTGGAATTGGCTGGTGGTAAACCGCCTGCTGATATAGATGCCGTAAGTCTGGTACCGATTTTAACCGGCCAGTCGATCAAGCAGTCGCGCGACCTGTACTTCGTACGTCGCGAGGGCGGTCCCGTCTATGGTGGCAAAAGCTATGAAGCGATCATTCGAGGCCAGTGGAAGCTCATGCAAAATGATCCCTATAGTCCACTGGAACTCTACAATCTCCAGTCGGATCCACTGGAGCAGGTCAACGTAGCCGGTCAGCATAAGCAGGTCGTCAACCAGCTCAACACGGCCCTGCGAAAACACATCCAGCGCGGTGGCGCCACGCCCTGGCAGGCTCCTTGATCGTTTAACAGTCAGCCGTAGGCGTACTCAGGCATCAGTCAGCTGCAGGCGCATCTGGGGGTAGCATGGCGCACCTGCTGGATCTGAGTACGCCTGCGGCTGACTGTTAAACGGCGTGTAACTTTTCTGCCGCACGCGGATCTCTCTTATAGACGGGCACGTGGATGTTTCTACGAGCCTAGCGAGCGTCTCAGGCGTCGACGTTGATGTGGGCTGGAAACCGTGGGCTAGCGCCCTGCGGCTGATCAGGCCGACGCCAGCGTCTCGAACGCTTCCATTACTGACTTAGCAACCATTTCTGGAGAGAGCTGCACTATGAGCCAAGCCAAAGAAGTAACGCTCAACAATTTTGAGAGCGAAGTACTTGAATCGAATGTACCCGTGATCGTGGACTTTTATGCCGATTGGTGCGGGCCTTGTCGGCAACTGGGGCCCGTACTGGACCGAGTCGCTGGCAACTACTTGGGGCGAGCCAAAGTGGTCAAAGTGAACGTGGATCAAGAGCAAGAGCTCGCCGAACAGTTCAATGTGTCCTCCATTCCAACGCTGGCGTTTGTGCTGCATGGCGAAGTTGTGGGGCAAGCGACCGGGGTAGCCTCGGAAGCCGCCCTAAACAATGCCATGGATCAGCTCATCGCTGCCAACTAATTTACAACTTGCAACTTAAAGAAGGGATCTACCTATGACCTGTGACATTTCGGGGGCGGGTTGCAAAATCTGCCCAGGGGTGTGGCTGGCGGCCATTCTCCTCCTGGTGATGGTCGTTCAAGGCTGGTTGACCAAGCCCACCACGAGCGATCAGGGGCCAGCGACTAATTCAGCCAATTCGATTACTAAGCTGGACTCGAGCCCAAGTGCGACGGAAGAGTCTGACAGCAAATCGTCGGTCGACTAAAGAGGCTTGCAGTGTGTTGGCGACGGTGCTGATTAAGCACCGTCGCTACTTTCGACGTCGCTACTTTCGATTTGGGACTCAAGCGATTTGAGACTCAGGCACTGTCGACGCTGTAACGCGTCGACGCATTGAAGTGTTGTCTGTGGCTCCCCTGCTCTACTTGCTAATCGGCACGTGGGCATAGCCATCGGCTTGTAGATTGACGACCACGGTTAAGGCAGACACGGCCGTGTCAATAAAGACTGCTACCTCTTCCGGTTTGGCTTCTTTGCTAATCAGCGTTTGACCACAAACGAAAAGCTCGACACCTTGTTCGTGCAGTTGGTGTAAGAGGTCGAGAGTGGGATTACCCTTCGTCTTAAACCTGGCTGAATATGCATCATCGTTTAGAACGACCAGAGTGGCATCACCATGGAAGACGACGGCGAAGAGCCCTTGGGTCGGCTCTTTGCCTCCGCCGGCATAGATGTTCAAGTACTTGGCGACTTTCTCTAACGCCGCATTTAGTTCGCCTGGTTCACTGCCACGGGTCACATCGATCAGAACTTTGGTGCCCGCGCGCGGTTGGTGAGCAGCGTTGGGCAGTCTAACGACGGCTCCATGCTTGGGGATTACAGGGTGAGCTGGTTTCGATTCGGCTGGTGCGGTTCCGCGGCCCGGTG
>JADLDX010000443.1 GCA_020846515.1 Pirellulaceae bacterium | reverse complement strand
CGAAGATGTTCTACTAAAGGGGCACTGTAAAGACTGTCGCTAAGCGCGTGGACGCCTTCCATTAGAGATTGTCCGGTGTTGAAGAACCTTATCGACTACTGATGCACAACTATTGCATCTGCATGCTGGGTCTGGTAGATTGAGCGAGCTGGTTGGGATTGGTGTTTGGCAGCTCACTTTAGTCGAACGAGAGCTTGATGAGTAGCGTAACGGAAACGCCTGGACAAAGACTGGGTACGGATTGGTTGGGCGTAATCTGCTCGCTTGGTTGTGCCATTCACTGTGCCGCGATGCCGATTTTGTTGACAGCGCTTCCCAGTTTGACGGCGGTTCAGTGGTTGGCTGACCCTCTTTTTCATCAAGTGGTGGCTGTTGTCTGTGCGGTGATCGTCACACTGGCCATCTTGCCTGGATGGCGGAAGCATCGCAGTCGTGCAGTGGCCGGTTTGGCCTCGACAGGTATCGGGTTTTTATTTGTAGCGGCGTTTATCCTGCCGGATCAATGCTGCTTGACCGATCATACAAGTGTATCGGTCGAGCCAGCCGCGGTGCATTCTTTGGTCGCCGATAACGAAGGACGGATTCCTGGCCAGGCCACCCAGCGCCACCAACTGGCATCTTTCACCATGTCGCCCAGTGTTTCAACCAGCGTGTCGCCCACGATGAAACCGGTCACCAGCCAGGTTGAGGGCAGCGTTGGGGAGGGGCGGGACTTGGGCTGCGCGGAAGACGACTGCGTTTTCTGTCGTCCGCGCCATGATCACGCTACGACCTACAGTCGCTCGCTGTTCACTTCGGCCGCCTTACAGCAGCACATGGGAACCGCTGTGGCAGCATGGCTGATCAACGGGCAGCCGTGGCTTTCGCCTTTGGGTGGCGTGATGCTGATCTTCGGGCACCTCTTGAACATCCGCCTGCAAGTCTGCCGCTGCCGCCTCGTTTAACAGTCAGCCGTAGGCGTACTCACTCTCGTTTAACAGTCAGCCGTAGGCGTACTCACTCTCGTTTAACAGTCAGCCGTAGGCGTACTCTGCATTCGTTTAACAGCAAGACCGTTTAAATTTAAAGCGGAGCAGCGCAAGCTGCCTGGTGTTTCTCCTAGAAAAGCCAGGCGGAACCGGACGGCTCGCGCCGATTCCACTTTAAGTAGATTGAAAATAGTACGCCTGCGGCTGACTGTTAAACGACCAGAGCCCAATGCCTAACCCATAGACTTGATCACTTGACGGATTGATTGAGTATCTCTAAAGTCTACATAGTTGATCAGTCGATTGAGTGTTCAATCGAAGATGTTTGTTGTTCTTGCACAGGGCTGGCAGAGGGAGAGACAGAATGAGTCACAATCACAGCGATCATCCGCACGTACATGGGCAGGGTTGTGGTCACACGGCTGTGGTTCACGGAGACCACGTTGATTACTTACACGATGGCCACTTGCATCATCCTGCCGGTGGCGGTGTGGTAGAGGAGCATACATTGGCGGTGGATGCCGCCAATCCAGCGACCTGCACGGGCGGGCACGTGTGTGCGGGCCACGCGGCCGATCACGTGCACGGTCCAGGCTGTGGCCATGAGGCTGTGCCGCATGGCGACCACGTCGATTACCTGGTCGATGGTCATCTACATCACCAACATAACGGGCACTGCGACAATCACGGGCCTGTCGAGCTGCGGTAAGTTGCCTGGCATTGAAAAAGGGGCGGGCCGTGGAAGGCTCGCCCATCGCATGCCGTACCGTCGGCAACACTCTGCCAGTTTATTGCCTTTGGGCTCATCCGGCCATTGATGTTTGCGTGAGTATGTGCATATTATATGCATGTGCACTGCAAGATGCAGTTTCGGGCCAGGAGAGATGCTTTGATGCGTCCATAGTTGGACAGCGTTATATGGCAGGACAGGCAAGTCGTGTATTGTCGGCGATTTTTCGGTAGCCGCCGCTGCCAAGCGGTGGATTTCGCCATCACCTAACCACCGTCTGGCGACGGTGGCTACTAGGGCTGGAGTACGCGCGTCTGTTGACCACATCAACCATGCTGGGTTTCGCCCTGGCGACCTGACTCGAATTACTATTGCGAGAGTGCTCGAACATTTCATCGATGGATCAGATGAAAACAGGTTACCGCAAGGAGGCTGGCTTCGCGGTCATCGAAATGTGGACGATCGGGCATGCGTATTTCATGGAAGCTCAGTGTCATGTTACTTTTTTCTGCGGCCATTTCGTCATCAGCGCACAGTCATGAGCCCGGCAAGGGCCTGATGGTCGAATCGGCTTTGGGGCCGGTCGTCAAAGGACTGCTGCCAAGTTCTGTTCCGGTATTCGCGCTCGACTTGCCGAGCACCGAGTGCGAACTCGGCGGTCGACTTGCTCAAGATAGCTGTATCGAGCATTGTCGAAGTGTATGGGTCTACAAACGCAACCGAAATCGACCCACAATCGACCGCCTCCAGAGTCAGGGGCTGAGCCTCGTTTGCCTGGAACGGTTGCCCGAGAATCACTCCGATGCGCAAAGGCTTCGTCAGATGAGGATGATCCACCAGCAATTGGTGGGCATGTTTCCTGAACATACAGCCGCCTTGAACTCAGCCCTCGAGCGCATACGCAAACAATTGACGCTGCGCCAAGACCGCGCAGAGCTTCTGTTGCATTGAGCCGATTGAACTAATTCCGATTGTATCCTTGGAGTGCGCTAAGCGTTGATTCAAGATGGAACGGGGGTGTTGAACAAAGTGCGTCTGTGGTCGATTGGGGAATTAAGTACGCCTGCGGCTGACTGTTAAACGAAGTGCGCCCTGCGGTCGACTGGGGATCCAGTACGCCTGCGGCTGACTGTTAAACGCCTGGCGGCCCAACTCGACGCCACTTCGCATATAATTCTGTCGGCGGCTGCCAGATCAAGCCGACGACCTCGAGCGTTGTTTCGACACGTTAGGGAACGTCTCGTTTGGGTTACCCAAACGCACATGCTTGTTACCATTTTCCGGATGAGCGGTGGTGCGTTTGCCTACGCACATAAGCTCATCGCCCACTAGTGACGTTGATTTGGTGGCCGCTTTCTGATGCTGACTTGGACGAGCGACTGTTGCAGCGTGAGGTGTCGAGTGCTGAACGATCCTGAGTCACCCACGAAGCGCTGGCAAATGCTGGCCGACATCCTCTTGCATTGTCGATGGACATCGGCTGACCATTTGGCGTTGGGTATGGGTGCCATCAAACGTCAGCCGAATGCCGTACGCAACATGATTGCAGCCATTCATCAGGCTTTCCCTTGGGTGCCATCACGGACGCAGTTGGTTACCTTTCTCGCATCGCGTTCTGACTTGCTGAAGGGCCTGCGTTGGAAACGCTTGCCCGATATCCAATGCCAACGCAGGCTATATCCGACCACCATGCAGCCCACGCGATTTGCTCAGCAAACTTGGGAGCCACCCCCGCTGCCCACGTTGGGCAGTGTGGCGGATGATCTGCTGCGTCTCCCAGCCTCGCTGGTCGAATGGCTTAGCAATCCACGTGTTCAGCACTATGTTGTCTCGGTTATCGCCAAGCGCGGTTCAGCCGGTTCAGCCGGAACGGGTGCGGCTACTGGTCGTATCCTGGAGCAGCCCAAGCGACTTTTAAAAGCGGCTCAGCGCGATATTCTGCGGGAGATATTGCGAGATGTGCCGGCGCATCCAGCCGCTCACGGATTTGTACCTCATCGGTCGGTTGTTACTTTCGCAAAACCGCACACTGGCCGGCCAGTTGTTGTGCGCATGGACTTGGCTAACTTCTTTACGAGTATTCCAGCGGCGCGTGTGAACGCTGTGTTTAGAAGTCTGGGCTATCCATTGCCAGTGGCACATCAGTTGACCAATTTGTGTACGACCGCTTGTAAGCTGGACGCTGTCGAAGGGCTGGCTGACTATAGTGCAGCAGAACGTGTCAGGCTTGAGAATCTCTACGGTCGACCGCATTTACCTCAAGGCGCACCGACATCGCCAGCCTTGGCCAATCTGGTAGCCTATCGCTTGGATGCACGTTTAAGTGGTTTGGCCAGGCGAGTTGGTTGTGAGTACACGCGTTACGCGGATGATCTGCTCTTCTCGGGCGATCGACGGTTGTTGCGTCAAGCTCAAAGCCTGGTGGTTCAAGTCTCGGCCATTGCACTGGATGAGGGCTTTCAGGTGCAGCATCGCAAGACGCGCATCATGACTCAGGCCGTCCTTCAAGCAGCCGCGGGTGTGGTGCTCAATCAACACACCAATATCGACCGACGCGACTACGACAACTTGAAAGCCACGTTGACCAACTGCGTTCGCCACGGGCCCGCCACTCAAAACCATCTGCAGCATCCGAACTATCGCGAACACTTACTTGGCCGCATCGGCTGGGTCCATCATCTCAACCCCACCCGCGGATCAAAGCTCATGCGCATCTTCGAGCGCATTCAGTGGCCGAACTAACCCTCCCGCTGCGTAGCGGCGGGAGGGTCGACTGGCGGCAGCTCAGTCGGGGAGGGGGCCTCTATCGACTAACCCAAGCT